>RHAI01000012.1 GCA_010028705.1 bacterium | reverse complement strand
TATTACTCACTCCGGCCGTTGTCCCAACATCACTCTTGATGACAACCATCGCTTTACCACTGTTTCTTGTCGATAAATTACTCGTCCCTACTTGAAATTCTTGAACTGTATTTCGCGTCACCAATTGGACGAGCAAATCCGACGCAATCTGTCGTGACGCATCAAAGTAAAGAAGGTGGTTTGAATCTCCCAATAAAGTTCTAGCAATATCGGACGAGTATCCAGATGTTTTATTAACAAAAATCAGTGCGTCGCCACTATTTTTTGCAACGTATAAGTACGACTCTTCGACCGGAAACACAGTCGGATCACTGACAGAGGATAACGTGAGTCGAGGGGAAATCAGGGAGTTTTGAAAATTTACCCCCTTATTGGTCGATACAGCCGAAGCAATCCCCCCCTGGCCATCAAAGGCAATCAAATTACTGGATATCTCGCCAGATCGGATCACCGTATCCTTAAACCGAGTGTTTCCGCTCACTTCAACGGCATTAGTATTCACGGGAAAGGTCGCATAAGATGTACCAACAAACAGTCGATTCACTGACGAAACACTCGCAATAAGTTGTGATGAATTCAAATAAGGTAGATCCTTCATCTGTGGCGCCCGTGTATCGGAGGCAAATGAATCAATTTGAATGGTGTCTAACACGATAACAGGGAAATTTGTCGATTCAAACGTTGACATTTGAGCATCCGTCGACACCACAAATCTGTTCGATGTCACCCCGACTAAATTCCAGTCAACCGGAGTTGACACAAATACATTTTGACCCGCCAAGGTGCCCGCTACCGACAATACCGATTTGGGCGAAACAGTACCAACACCGACATTTCCGCCGTTAAACATGGCCGCAACCGATGCCCCGGGGGCAATATTCACTTTCACGCCTATCATTTTTGAACCGCTGCTAAGAAGTGTGCCAGACAAGTTAACATTCACGGCTTTAAAAACATTTTTTGCACCGGTCACGCCAAAATTACCTCCGTAATTAGAGGTCACACTAATTTGTGATCCAATCGCCGATTGCAAGACACCCGAATTGCCTGGTTGGGTCATAATTTGAGACGAAAAAAATGCCAGCGAACTCGTTAAAGCTGAGGGATATGACACCACTCGTCGTTGATGAATCTGTGCCAGAGGACTCGATATTCCAAGTCCCACCATACCGGTTGAATTAACGACAAATGAACTCGAAGGGCCTGCCGTAAACGATGTTCCAGACCGAATAATATTCGCAGTTATGGCTGTTGCAATAATATTTTGTGTCACAGACATCTGATTAACCGGCAACGCATCGCCAATCGTCAGCACATCAGAGCTAGCTATCGAAAAAAGCGACTTAGCATTGAAATTTTTTACCGATACCCGATCATAGCCACTCAACGAGTTCAATGTAAACGTGGCATAGGGAGAGGATGTATAAACCCCTACATTGGAGTTGGTGGAACTTATAGAAAAGCTATTGGCCAGCCCCCCAAGTGAGTCCAAAATATCTAACTGAAACGCCGCCTGATTGGGCATCTGATTCAAAATAAACAGGTCCGAACGAGAATCTGGCAAGGCGGTTATCGAATTGGTTGTAGAAATTATAGCGACATTACTACTTGAATTTCCCGCAGTAAAAATGGCGACCGCCAAATTCCCGTTTACGGGGGTACCATCGGGTGCATAACTCCGTGATTTTACGTTACCAGACACAACAACTTTAACCCCTCCAACCACGTCCTGAACATTAGAATCTCCATCGAACCCAATTCCTGTTCCGACAATGATAGTGTTTGAGGGTAACACGCGGGGACCTACTCCAATTTTTTGGGTCGATACCGAAACCGAGCCGAGCGAATCAGAGCTCGATACCGTACTATAATAACCAGCCAGCACGGAATTTCCCGTATAATTCACCTGGGAAACCGATCCGATACGAAGTTTATTTTCACCTGAAGTGGTATACAGCGAGTCCCAATATATCGATTGAGTCCCCCCTAACACATTGTCGATTCCGTAGACGGGGAATGATGTCGAAGGGGCCACGGTTGCCTGGCCAAAGTTAGCTGAAATTACTTTACCGTCCTGATAAGTCGTTAAATAAAGTCCAGAATTGGAGCTCTTTGTGAACAGTGCGAATTGCCCGGATTGCGGTGACAAATTGGATATCGGGGTCAACAAGGTTCTAGGAAGTATTAAGTTTCCCGAAATATTAGTGGTAACAGTCATTTCTACGTTTGACAAAAACGACAGAGATGAACCAAAAATACCCCCCGATAAATTAACAGAATTCACAGAGACGCCACCCGACACAATCGTGTTGCCGACCACATCTAGCATCGATACCGGACGTGAGGTTCCAATTCCAACCTTTCCATCATGGCGAATTCGCATATGTTCTTTGGGGAACGCATCCCGATCATCGGTAATAAATACCAGATCTAAGTGCCTCTCAATTGACGATGCGGAATCGATATACGACTGAGCAACAATCCCTGAACCGCTCGAGTTATCGTATGTCGTCCCAGGATACAGTCGAAGTCCGACACCTATATCCGTTTGATCCGATGGAACATGAACCACAATTTTTCCCCAACTATTGGGTCGAGCGGGGTCAAATTGAACATCCTTATATCCATTTTCACCGATAACATGAACGGATGAAAATGGCTGAGTCGTACCTACACCAACCAAACCGGATGCCCCAACGAAAAACGCCCCCGAATTAACAAGGGCTGAACCTGCGGACAACCATTGATTAATCGTTGCAGTTTGGGCCACAACTCCGCCCACCGCAGAAAGCTGGGTGGATGGAGCTATCGCTACTCCCAATTGTGTAAACTGAGCAACATTCGACGAGATTGATGAATTGACTTGCATATCTACAGCCGTGACTGAATCCGTCACATTAAATGTACTTATTAACGTGCCATCCGAAACAACTAAGTTCACCAAAGGTAAATTAGCACCAGAAAGCAAGTTAATAGATTGCAAATCTAAGGTATTCGTAATGACGTCGCTCCCAATCATAGGCCCCGACACGAACATGTCACCCGCAATGGTCATATAACTAAACGATGCCACTCTGGCTTGATCTAGAAATCTCGCCGAGGGTGCATTCGTACCGTAAATCGTACCTTTAACCTCTAACGGGTATGACGGATTACTCAACCCGATACCCACGTTACCACCGATAAAGGTAGCCGCATTTTTGTGATTGATTTCCGGGTCCCCAATCGTTTCCAATCCGATTAGAGAGTAATCAGGGTCCAGCTGAAGACCCGATAAATCGATTTTTAATCCGATACCCACAGCCGGCACCGATTTACTCCCTAATTGATTACCATAGATTTTCGAAATGCCATTCACAGCATTTAAAGTCACGTTTAAGCCATAAAACGGAAAATTGGCGTTTGCCCCAACAACTCCCTCTAATTTATACGCTGAATACGCCTCAGACACAGGCCCCCCAAATTTATGATACACGCCCAATACAGATGATGGATTTGACGTCCCGAACCCAACGCGACTAGCGGTCCCATTATTAAGCACGACGAACGACGCGCTACTAATAGAAGCCGATAACGCATCAAGGCCGCGATCAACGATTAACTGATTGGTCTGCACCGTCCCTAATACTTCAAGCGCTACCGATGGCGTCACGTTGCCTATTGCTATTCTGTTGGGCGAATAAATAGTCAATCCGTTATTTTGGACATTAATAGTGGAAATAATAAGCCCATTCGAAATTTTAAAAAATTGAGAAACAACAGTTCCACGAACGTCAAGTTCGGCGTTAGGGGTCCCACCAATACCGACTTTACCCCCTAGAAATATGGCTGAACTTCGATACCCCCTATCCCCTGCGGATTGAATTGCTACCTGAGAAACATCCGTTACCAAGCCATAGACCGTTCCTTTTAATGTAATGGGTCGGTCCGCGTAATTTTTTAGTTTTACGTTTAATCCTTTCAATGGGATAGGAACAGCCGGCCCAATCCCGTTCATCCAGTTAGACGGACCGTCCGGCCACCGGGTAATGGAAGTAGCAATATCCTCGCCCGTAAATGCACCCGACTGAGATAAATCGGAGGCATAGTAACCATGCTCGTTTATCGATAAGGCATTTTGACCGTTTGGAATTATGGAAAAATTACCACTCACAACATAATTTCCAACATTTTTTAAGCTCCCAACTGACCAGTTGTAAGACGATTCAAGGGCGCCTTGATTTCCAAGCGTGGCTGATTTCCAGCGCAGCGGGCTGTCTCCAAGAAGCCCTAAATTCAACGGGGTCTCAAGCCACATCCCGAGGTACCCTCCAGAACCACTCCCTAAAGTAATAACCTGTGAAATATTGTTGACACTCGGTTGACGGCTATCCGTTTCACTGGACGGAACGTAGTCATCCCCACGTTTGAGAACCAGTTCTCTATTGTCTAGCATCACATAATTGAGTTGCAGTGGATCACTGCGATTCGCCGAATTAAAGAACCCATGGGACAACTCCTTTAATCCTTGGTCAAATATGAACCGGTCTAAAACGGAAATTGCAGGGCCATTTGAATTGGTTACCCTAATTGACCCACTCACATCCAGCTCGTAGGCAGGATCCGAACGACCAATCCCTATGTAACTTTTTTCATCCCCAATTTGGGTTGTCCAATAAATATTTGTTTCGGAACCGGCTTGAATACTGGGCCACCCGTATATAGAACCGTGAATTGACAACATTCCCACACCAATACGGCGCGCACCACCACCAAAAATTAGGGCTGGATTGTAGTTATTGATATTCATTTTTGACAAAATTATCGTTTTACCGGACACTTCGAACGACGCTCTCGGTCGCGTGGTCCGGACTCCGACGTAGTTTCCGTACACAGCAAGCGGCGGGGTGTTATTGATGACTGATTCACCCCCCGGAACGAATCGCAACGTCGTTGTATCGAGTCGACTTATTCCAAGGCCCGCCACATCTTGCCCGTTTATATCAAACGCCAGCACTGGGCTAATAGCAGTATTAGTTTGCAAGCTACTTCTATTCGAAAGCTCTAATGTGTTATTCGGTTGCGTAGTACCGATCCCAACGTTACCGGTAGCATTTATCCGACCATTTGCCAAAATATTCGCCGACGGGAAAAAAATATTCGGAGTAGTCGTTTCCCATTGCCAGGTTTCGGGAGAATTTGAAGTCGGAAGGGTTTGTCCATCCGGAAATTTAAACACATTCGAATATAACCGACCTTGCACGTCTAAAAAATAATGAACATCCGAATTTGCACCCTGAAGTTGACCTGCCCCCCCGTTAACGGACAAATCGGGAATTTTTCCTATACCAACATTTAATGAGGCGGAAATATACATCGAAGGCGATGCTAATTTCGCATTCGGCCGATAAATTGCCAGGAGATCTCGGCTCGGGCGATTGCCCTGAAGTCCAAAGGTTGCGGGAACTAGGGGAGAATTAAATTCAATGTTACCAGACACAAACACGCCAGGGAGACTCGAATTAACGCCAATGTTTAAATTACCCGCCTGCCTAATAGAAACAATAGGCCCCTCCGAATTATTGAACGAAATAATTTTTGAGCGACGTGTACTTTCAAAAATTTGCCGTAAGATTGCCTCTTTCGAAAACGCTACAGAATTTGACGGCAAAATCATAGGAACACCGGATTGGAATAACGATGTAATTATTCCTTCGGGTGTAAGATATCCAGCCAGGACTAGCGTATTAAATATTTCAACCGAAGCATCCCACGAAATAGATGCCCAATCTTTTGAATAAAAATCTAACGTATTCGACACCAATCCCGGCGTACCCAATAGTGTCGCCGGAGTAATCCGAATACCTGCGACAGTGAGTGCCGAACTGCGAACATCACTCCCCGAAAATCGCCAGGATGGGGTCGGAGTGCCAATTCCAACACCGCCGGACGCTCGAATCAAAAACTGATTCTCAGTCACCGAACGAAGTCCAACGGTCGTACTATTGTCAGACCAGACGAAGGATCCATGCCCAACCACAGTCGATGCCCGACCTAGTCCTAATGTAAAATCGCCAACGGTCACATTTGACCGCCCAGAAAAGACTGAGCTAAACGCGCCGGTTGCCTTCCCATTAACTCCTCCAACAACAATCGAGTGGTTCCCAGAGGGCAATGGATTTAATCCAATCCCAATTGAATAGAGGCCAATGTTGCTGTAATCCCATTCGGTTCCCCCTAGCGGAGATGTGGCGTCAACAACCCCTACTCTTAAGGCCGATTGCGCTGGATGCCATGTCATTCGAGCGCCCGCGCCTGACGCAGACACCGTCACTCCCGAATCGAAGGTGCCGCCAAGCAAAAGTCCCAAATTTCCACTCACATGTAAATTTGCCTTGGGCGACACCAAGCCAACACCTAAACGATCGAGAACAGCCACAAACAACGGAGTAGTTCCCCCAAGAGTTGTTGATTTCTCCACTCTAAAAGCGCCATTATCAGTCGCAAGGATGCCGGCCGTGTAACTCGTTTGGCCAAGTAAACCTAAGGCGGACGTAAATGTAATCGCGGGATTCTTAGTGACCTCCCCTTGATTCGGAAGTGGTGCTGAAATATCAAGTAACGACTGTGGGTCAAAACGCCCGATGCCTACATTTCCATGCATGTAGTAGATAGAATTGGCCCCGTTGCGCAGCCAAAAAGTACCTTTAGAAACACTCAAGCGCAACGGAGTGCCGTCAACATAAAGATCTTGCGCATTTACAAGTCCAGAAACCCCAAGCTTCGAACCTAAATAATCCGAACCTATCGACACATCGCCGGACGCAGCAATCGACATGAACTGGACGTTCGTCGTCCCCACGACATTAAAAAGATTCGGTCCTGACCGTGATGGCGCCGTAATCTGAAGCAAGGAACTCGGAGTCCCGCCAATACCCAAATAACCGCTTTCCGCTGAATATACCAATCCAGAACCATAAGAAAGCTCGGGCAACCCATTCGATGAAGAAAAATAAGCAATCCTGCCTTGTCGCCCATCGTTGCGCAACCCAACTAATGATTTCCAAACGGTAACCGCATTACCGGATGAGTCAACGTCGTCCACACTACCCTGAAAATCCAGAGCGTTCCCGACGGAAGGAATAGCCCATCGAATTGTACCCGGTAGCTGACCATTCGTTTTGCTAACGAGAATCCCCCCCACAACATCGACATCGGCAGCGGGAAGGGGATTTCCAATACCGACTCGTCCACCTTTCGTAAGATACAAATTAAAATTCCCCACACCCGTCCGAACC
Source organism: bacterium (assembly GCA_010028705.1). Lineage (GTDB taxonomy): Bacteria > Margulisbacteria > Marinamargulisbacteria > SXXA01 > SXXA01 > RHAI01. Next base: position 28,926 of record RHAI01000012.1, on the reverse strand, counting down.
CAATCTTGAGATGCCGTTATCGGCCTTCCGTCAATCAAGTACCCGGTCGCATTAATTGTCGTGGTCACATTGACGGCAAAGGACGGCGAATAGTCGCCCCCAATTGCGAGAAACGGATACGATGTATATATATTTTCGGGGGAATTTACGGCGACCTTCCAAGGAAATAAATCGCGCAAATCAATACCGGCTACCGTGAATTTAGACGCATTGATAACCCCATTAACGTCGAGGGGAAATTGAGGTGCTCGCCGCAGAACCCCGACTCCCGTTCGATCGGCAAACAATAAATTTCTTGAACTTACGTTGAGGCTAGAGTCCACTTTAAGAGTAGAAAATGTCCCTCGAATCGAATTACCAGACACTCGCTTGGCATAATCAGCGCCAATCGATTTTAAGGCGAACGGCATTGAGGAAATCGGGAAGGTCGCCGTGCTATTATTGGCCTCAAGCCTAAAAACGACTGGTCCCGATCGGAATACAACAGAATCAATGGATTGTTCAGCGACCTCCAAGGCAAAGTATCCTTTGGTGAAACTCAATGGAAGTGATGGAGAGTACGTCCATAAAACAGTCTGCGATGGGGTCGCGACCAGGCTAGCGGTTACCGGGAAATCCCCATCAAGCAACCGCCCATCACGGGTTAAAAAATAATCTGCAAATTGAATTGGAGCCGCATTCAAACCACGAGGGGATAGGCTAATAGTGGCAATAACTGCCACAGCAACATACTGCAGCAATTTAAACCCCTTCGATACTGTTGTGATTAAACGCTGCATTAGGCTCCTCTATTCATTGCTACAAATTCAGTGACACAGAAAAGTAGTGGATACCACTATACTCTGGATGATCGCTATGTTGGTAGGCATAATCAAATGTGTTGCCAAAAAGATCCATGCCAATACCGATGGACACTTTACTGCGAATTTCATTTAAAACGGGAAATTCTTTGTACCCACCAGACACCTTGATAAAAGGAATAAACCACGGAGTATAATTTAGCCCCGCACTTTTCGCTAGTTTTTTAGAGGTGCCAATAATCTTCATTTGACCAAGGACGTCGAAGTCGCCCAGACCAATTCGGGTCGCCACCACCGTCTCCATCGGCATGACTTCGGAAGTCCCATTGGAATACTGCACCTTGAGACCCGTCGCTAAATTTCTCAGCAAAACGCCGACCCCAAACCGATCCGCGTCAAATACGATTCCCGCGTCCAAATTGTATCCAGACCCCCGTACATCACCAATAACGGTATCGTAATAACTACCAGAAAATCCGAAATGCACATTTTTTGACTGAGCAAAGGAGTAGCCTATTTTATACACTGATTTGGACACTTCAAAATTCCCGACGATATTAAGGTCCTCTAATTCCGTACCTGAATTGACTAGCTCCGTCCGGTACAAGGCCGGAACCCTCACCGTGTTAAAGCCAAATGCCAAGCTGCCTCCCACCGGTGATGAGCCGCCAAACGCAACATTGTAATAGTCCACTTCGCCCATGAGCTGGGTTGAAAAAAAACTCACTGATGTTGGTCCCATTCGAAATAAACCAGCAGGATTTTCAAAAACACCGTCGGATTCCGATGAAAACCCCTCGACACTCCCCATCCGAATAAAGCGTGCCGAAGAACCAATCTCTGTTCCCATAAAATAATCAGCTTCCGCAACAAGGGCCGCACGGTTCGCAACTAGAGCGACCAATGTCATCCCAATAATCCCAAGCAATTTTGTAGTGAGTTTCATGGAATAATCGCCACCTTTCCCTTACCCAATACCTTGCCGTTATTCATAATAACGACAAAGTACGCCCCAGCCGAAATTTGAAACTGATCAAATTGATTACTCGATAGCTTTAACCAATTCACCCCCGATTTACCCCCCTGACTGCCTGCCGGATACTGAGTTTTAGAAATCATATTAGCCAACATATCAAAAATGCGAATTTCGACGTCCATGTTTTTGGTAAGAATATAACGCAGGCGGGGACTATCCGATAATTTCGCCGGATTCGGGTAAAACAGCGGGGTTCCCTCGATACCCGCCTGAATCCCCGATTCGTCCTGCTGTTTGACTTCTGAAATACTCTGATTGGTTGCTTCAGAAGCCGCTGTATTCAAAAAATTCACCCCCAAAACAACAATGTTCCCTTTTTTACTCGCGGAACTTTTCATTTCGACAGCGCTTGAGCTACCACTGTTCAGATAAAGCACCGAGTTGTAGGACACCGCCTCAACTGTAAATGAAAAAACGTGATCCGATCCAATAAGCAAAAGAGTTATCACCAAGACACCAAGAACTGTCCGTTTCGTGTAGTTCCACATTTTTTCGATTTCGAAACCTAGCCAACTAATCATGGTGTGATCCCCTCACGACGAATCCCAGACTCCTTTTATTGGGGCAAACTAACAGAACAAGTATCGATCTACCTGAGGTATATCGTCCGTTCCCATCCAAAACTTGCATATTAATTTTTTTAAACCTAAAGTCAGCACAGGAGCGCCACATGCAAAATCTGGAAAATGCTGACTATAAACGTCGAATCGATACCGTATTAGATCGAATTGCATCGATCCGTCATCGCCAAATTGTCAGAATTTTAGCCGCCACTAAATACGGTTCCGCTGATGACACTCATCGCCTTATCGAATCAGGAGTTGATTTAATAGGGGAAAATTACGTTCAAAGCGCCGAGCAAAAGGTGGCAATACTTCACGCGCGTGGACTCCATAATTTTGATACCCACTTAATCGGTCCGCTTCAAAGTAACAAAATAAAAAAAGCCGTATCACTATTTTCGTGTATTCAATCTATCGACCGGTTGTCGATCATTCAGGAACTGGATACTTACGGGTCGAAGCATCAACTTGTAGTCAATGGTATGATTCAAATTAATACAGCTAACGAGGCGCAAAAATCCGGATTCACGTTTGACGAGATCATGCAATGTCATCGGAAACTATTTGCGTTTTCAAATATCAAAATCATCGGTATAATGGCTGTCACGCCATTTTCGGACACTGCCGAAGATGTGCGTCCCCTCTTCAGAACAACATTCCAACTGTTTTCAAAATTGCAGCAACGGTATGACTCACTCCAAACCCTAAGCATGGGGATGAGCGGCGATTTCCATGTAGCGATTGAAGAAGGTAGTCATCAAGTACGTCTAGGTAGCGTTCTTTTTGGACGATAGGAGGCCCCCATGGCATTAGGAGAAAAGTTAAAGGATTTTTTTGGGTTTACGGACGACGAGTCACATGACATCCCGAGCCGATCAGAGCCCATATCAATTTCACAAAGCCCTCGGCCATCCAAAACGGCGTCATCTGTTAGTAACCGTGGATTTGCGTCATCGGAAATCAAAGTCGAAGAGCCACGAATTTACGAAGACTCTTTGAATATCGCGACATATTTAAGGGAAAACAAGCCTGTCATTATCAATCTTCGTCATCTAGACTCGAATTCGGGCAAACGATTAATCGACTTTGTTTGCGGAACAGCTTATGCGATCAACGGACACATGATGAAGATCGGTGACAATATATTTTTATTTACTCCAGCGAGTGTGTTAATCGAGTCGGGAGAACGGTCACCGCTTGAAAAGGGCCTCGATTCAGACGACAAGGAAAATTTTTTCCGTAGAAATCAACTCTAGTGTCAAGCGCCGAGGCGTTCCTCGAACTAGTCAATACGGTTCGAGAGTTACGAGGCCCTGGAGGTTGCCCCTGGGATAAAGAGCAAACGTTTAACTCATTGACTCCATATGTAATCGAAGAAGCCTATGAGTTAGTGGACGTTCTAAAAAAAAATGATTCCGACGGGATAACGGAAGAACTTGGGGATGTTCTACTTCATGTCATTATGATCGCCTTAATGGGCGAAGAAACCCACCAATTCTCGTTGGTTGATGTCATCAGATCAATAAACGCCAAAATGATCCGCCGCCACCCTCATGTGTTCGGCCCACTGACGGTTTCAACAAGCGATGAAGTCATACACCACTGGGAGTCAATCAAATCAGCCGAAAATAGTATGCAATCGAAAGGTCTTTTAGATTCTATTCCCCGCCACCTCCCGGCAATAATGCAAGCTCAAAAAATCCAGAAAAAAGTCTCAAAAATAGGATTTGACTGGCCAACTATTTCCGGAACATTGCAAAAGCTCGAAGAAGAACTCGACGAGCTTAAAACGGCGCTAACGGCCGGTGATAGAGTCGCTACGACCGATGAGTTTGGGGATGTTCTTTTTACCGTTGTAAACATTGGGCGGAAATTAAATATCGATTGCGAAGCCGCCCTCCAATCAACTAACGGAAAATTTAGGGATCGATTTACTAAAATGGAATCCAATTTGGCCAACCGAAATATTAGGTTAGATACCGCATCATTTGACCAATTAGACGCCCACTGGAAAGAAGCTAAGGAGACACTATGAGTTTTGTTATTACCTTCCTCGCATTAAGTTTTGTGATCGTTATCCATGAACTGGGACACCTGTTAGCCGCAAAGTGGGCCGACATTGGAGTTTACGAATTTTCAATAGGGATGGGCCCTAAAGTGGTGGGAAAAAAATGGGGTGAAACCGAATATTCAATTCGATTGTTTCCCATTGGCGGATCGGTGAAAGTAGCCGGGATGGACGACTCGACAGATGACGACCTTGTCTTCGCAAAAGATCGAGGCGCTTATCAAAAAAAACCGTTGCCCCGGGCAATTATGTTGGCCGCCGGGTCCGTATTCAACATTATACTCGGCCTTATACTTTTTGTTCTCGTATACTCTGGATCTGGCGTTCGATTTCCCAGCACAGTTATTTCGTCCGTTATGCCAGACACCCCGGCTCATACCGCAGGGTTTTTAGCCGGAGACGACATCGTAAAAGTGAATAACACTGTCGTCCACGGACGCGGAGACAAGGTGATTGGAGCATTACAGGCCGCTCACACTATACCCGTGACAATCGAGGTGAATCGTTCCGGAAACGTTAAAACGTTTACTGTAACGCCCATGAATCGAAACGGAAAAAGAATAATCGGGGTATCATTTGATCCCGGGAGAGGAGTGACGAAACTCCCACCTCTAACCGCGATTAAATATGGGCTACTTGCCACCACAGCAAGCGTCAAATCGGTATTCTACAGCTTAAAATTGATTGTCTTGGGGCACGTTAAATTAAATGAAATGGCAGGGGTAGTCGGAATTGTTCAAATGGCAAACGAAGGGTATCAAAGTGGAGTCGATATCTTCTTGCAATTTATGGCAACCATTAGCATTAGTCTGGGTGTTTTTAACCTATTTCCGCTACCCGCACTCGACGGCGGCCATCTAACATTTTTACTCGTCGAAGTGCTCACAGGGCGCCCCCTCAATCGAAAATGGGAAGCGCTAATTTCAAATGTAGGTTTTGCGCTACTGATGACTTTGATGGTATTTATTTTAATTAATGATATCCGACATTGGTCTGAGCGGACTCACCTAATTCAAGAAACTAAAGTGAAACAAAATCCATGACACCTGAACATCACCACAACCTACAACTGATTGCCAATACGATACGAGCACTGTCGATCGATGCCGTCGATGAGGCCAATTCCGGGCATCCGGGTTTGCCGCTGGGATGTGCCGAAATATTTTCAGTTCTATACGGAGATTTTCTCCGGTTTTCTCCCAAAAACCCGACACTCCACTCAAGAGACCGGTTCGTTTTGTCAGCAGGTCACGGCAGTGCAGCACTGTATTCAACGCTTCACATTGCTGGTTTTGAAGTAAGTCTGGAGGATATAAAACGATTTCGGCAACTCCATTCGATTACTCCTGGGCATCCCGAATACCGTGAAACGCCAGGAGTAGAGACCACCACAGGTCCGTTAGGGCAAGGCATTGCGACGGCTACAGGAATGGCACTCGCCGCCAAACATAAAGGGGCCAAATCGCCACATTCAAACAATCATATGGTGGTGGTTTTAGCCGGCGACGGCTGCATGATGGAAGGTATTAGTTCAGAAGCATCATCGTTAGCTGGACACTTAAAGCTTAATAACCTAGTGGTCATATACGACTCAAACGATATCTGTTTGGACGGGCCAATTAGCGAGACATTCACCGAGAATGTTGGGGAGCGATATAGGGCCTATGGCTGGAATGTCGTGACAATTGATGGCCATTCGATCCCAGAAGTATCCAAATCACTCAATGATTCTCGTCACTCAGTTACCCCTACGCTGATCATCGCAAAGACAACCATCGGAAAAGGAAGCCCTACTTACCAAGGGACAAGCGACGTCCATGGCAAACCTCTGGGCCGAACTGAAAGTGCGACAACCAAACAATCGTTTGGGTTTCCCAGCGAGACACGATTCCATGTACCAGCCAGCGTGTATGACTTTTTTAATGCTAAGTACTCAACCGTAACCACGCCCGACTATCCCCATCGTCAGGCCCCTATTCTCCCGACCTTGGAGGCCATTAAATCGCTTGAAATCAAACCCAACCTCGCCACGCGTGCGATTTCTCAAGCAATATTGCAAACTATCTTGACCCATTGTCCAGACTTTATTGGAGGATCCGCCGATTTATCGTGCTCTGATAGTACTTTTATGAAATTGGGTGGCATTCTAAGCTCATCAAATTATACCGGGCGTAATATAAAATATGGCGTGCGTGAGTTTGCGATGGCGGCGGCCTGTTCAGGTTTAGCCATTGAAGGACTGCGTCCGTTATGTGGTACCTTCCTTACATTTTCCGATTATATGAAAAACGCCATACGGTTGGCAGCATTAATGAATCTACCGGTGATTTATCAATTCACACACGACAGCATCTTTCTGGGCGAAGATGGGCCAACCCATCAACCGGTCGAACACTTAGCGGCATTACGATCGATGCCCAATTTGACGGTCATTCGCCCCGCCGATATTACAGAAACAAAAGCCGCCTGGATACATGCACTGCAAAGTCAAAATCCGACGGCATTAATCCTAACTCGCCAAGCCATCAACGATTCGCTGAATACATCCATTGACGGAGCAATGGCTGGCGGATACATCGTCAAACAGGAGTCCGGTTCGACACTGGATTTTACAATTATTAGTACAGGTTCGGAATTGTCACTAGCACTTCAAGTGGCGAATTCACTTGAAGCTCACGGTAAACAAGTTCGGGTCGTATCGCTCCCATCATTTGAGTTGTTTGATGCCCAAGGAAACGACTATCGCCAGTCGGTGTTGGGTCGACCAGGCCAATTTGTGTCAATTGAAGCTCAGAGTTCATTTGGATGGCACAAATATATCGGCTCCGACGGAGTCGCCATCTCGATAGACACATTCGGATTAAGTGCTCCAGCCGCCGATCTGGCGACCCATTTTGGGTTTACTGAAACGGCGATTACGACGCGTATTTTAGGCAATAAATAGGGAATGATCCGAGTAAAAAACGTCCGAAAAATTTACCCAAATGGCTTTGTAGCCCTGGATGGCATTGATGTACACATCAGCCGGAATGAATTCGTTTACTTAGTCGGTCAATCTGGAGCTGGAAAATCAACCCTACTTAGCATGATGTACAAAGCGGAAATTCCAACCTCAGGAGATATTTATATCGACAATATTGCATTAAGTAATATCGACGCAAATCAAGTCCCGTATCTCCGCCGAAGCATCGGTGTCATATTCCAAGATTATAAACTACTCCCCCGACGAACCGTTTACGAAAATGTGGCATTTGCGCTACGAGTGATGCATTTTAGCCGGTCTCGGATCCGCCGTCAGGTAACTCAGGTATTGGAACTTGTTGGATTACAGCAAAAAATGCACCATTACCCGAGCGAGCTTTCCGGTGGAGAACAGCAGCGAATTTGTATCGCTAGAGCTATTGTAAATAACCCTCCCATCTTATTGGCCGACGAACCAACCGGGAGCTTGGACCCCGATACCTCTTGGGAAATCATGCAGCTTTTAAGTAAAATTAATGCCCGACAAACGACGGTGATTGTTGCGACACACAACAAATCCATCGTGGACGACATCCGAAAACGAGTAATCGCCGTTGAAAATGGGCGAGTCATTCGGGACGAGCAGTTAGGACTTTACAACCCATGATTCGAGATTTTCTATTTTTCACAACAGAAGCATTAATCAGTATTCGCCGATCAGGGATCATGATGTTCATTTCGATCGCAACGATTACGGTGTCCTTAATTGTTTTCGGAATATTTTTACTCCTATCCGCTAACATCTCCAATCTCACGACCTATTTTGCAGCCAAACTCGAAATCCGAGCGTATCTAAAAGATTCCACTCGGCCGGATGAAATTTTAGACCTTAAAACACGATTTGAAGCAATTCCTTCCGTTCGAAAAGTCGAATTTATTGACAAAAACACGGCGTGGGAAGAGTTTAAGAAAAATTACCCTAAAATAGAACTCAATACACTCATATCGGATAATCCGCTTCCAAACGCATTTCGAATTATTCTGAGTGACAGCGCTAAATTAACGACCGTTGCGAATCATCTAAAGGGCTTCGAATCGGTCGAGGATGTTGGTGATATGGGCGCGATTGCGGACCGAATAACCGCATTTTCAGAATACACTCGAATCGCGGGAATTATTTTAGTAAGTCTTTTGACCTTCGCCACCCTTTTAATCATTGTTAATACAATTCGACTCACGGTTATCGCCCGTCAAGACGAAATAACCATCATGCAATTAGTTGGCGCCACCACATCCTTTATTCGTTGGCCATTTATTATTGAAGGATTGATCATCGGGGTAATTGGCAGCGTATTCTCAATTGTGTTTCTAATTTTTGGATACTCATTTTTCGTAATGCGCTTTCAAGAAAAAATACCATTTTTCCCTCTCGTCTACAGCCATTTCACGTTAAACATAATTTACCTCGGTATCTTTATTGTGGGAACAACGCTCGGGGTATTAGGCGCATATTTATCAGTATCGCGCACCATAAAATCAAATTATTAGGAGTGCACCATGCTCATTTTTTTTAGAAAAAAAGCAGCCATCATTTCAATATCAATCGTTACTGCAATGAGTGCCAGCCTACTTGTCGGCGTATTATTTTTAGGAGGCAATAGCGCCCCTCGTATACCCGATTCACAATCGAACGCCATCGGATATATTGGGGACATCCCCATCACGGCCGAGGCGTATCAAGAGAACCTACTTCAATACGCTCAGAAATACCGGATTAACAACAGTCAAAAACAGGACCCTGAATTTATTGAGCTACTACAGTACACGGCATTCGAACAAACCTTACAATCCAGTATCCTAGCGAATGCATCGACCGCCGCTGGCTTAAAGGTATCCAATCGAGATTTCGAAAATGCGATTCAAGGATTACTCATCCAATATGACCTTAAAGACATTGGCCAACTTAAAGACACGTTAAAATCGAACCATTACGAATGGGACGCATTTGAAACCAAACTCCGGAACGATATTTTAGCTCAAATGTACGCGAATTATTTACAGAGTTCCGCCAGGGTAACTCAACAAGACATTTCCAATCAAAAAACGTCGGTCCGGGTTAGACAGATATTAATTCGAGCGATCCCCGGGGACAAAAAGTCGGATGAACAAGCCAAAGTTAAGGCCGAAAAAATCAACTCACAATTGAAATCTGGCGAAAGTTTCGAAAAACTGGCGAAAGAAAACTCTGACGACTATCAAACGAAAGATACCGGAGGAGACTTAGGCTGGATCGCATACGGTTCAACTGTTCCCGAATTTGAAACTGTTATGTACGCATTGGATAAGGGAGAAATTTCAAGGCCCTTCAAAACGCCGTTTGGATATCATATTATCGAAGTGATTGATCGTAAAAGTTCTCCAAACGCTGGGATTCTAACCACCGACACGGCAAGAGCAGAACTACTAAAAGTCAAGCAGTCCACGGCAGTGGGAAACTACATTAGAGGTGTGGTCAGCCAATCTAAACTTGATATTCGAAATCCTGCCATCAAAGCATATTATTCAAAATCCACCGGAAAATACGACGACGCAATTGGTGCATACCAAGCAATGCAGTCATTAAACACGTACGATCCACGTCCACATTATTTAATTGCACTCATCTACCTCAAACAAAAGAAAAACGATCTGGCCCTAGGCGAGCTACAACGCGCCACATTAAAAGGAAAACTCGCTCCTCAAGCCGACATACCAATGGCGCATGTTGAATTAGGGAAACTCTATGGCCTTTTAGGAAAGGTTGCCTCGAAAAACGAATCCTTTGATACCGCCTTGGACTCCGCAAAAGGGCATCTAATCATGTTAAAAATTCTCCAAAAACAATTCAAAGAAATCGGTGACAGTCGTCGCGAGTCAATCGCAGGAACAGCCGCATTATCACTTGAAACATCTCTTAGACAAGCCACGGCGACAGCTAATTCATCCGGAAGGGGGAGCGCACCTTCCAGCACATTCAAAATTTAATCGGCCGTTGCTATTATTTTTAATCCACAAAAATGGCCCCGAGCCAATAGAGGAAATAACTGATGAACCAAGTTGCCCCTGAAAAAACAAAAAAATCAAAATCAACCGCCCCAAAAACATTTACGTACAAGGAAACTGTGATTACATGTGCGTGCGGCGCAGAATACTTATCTGGATCTACGATGGAGACGATTCGGGTTGATATCTGTGCGAATTGCCACCCGTTCTTCACCGGCGAAAATAAAATATTGGATACCGAAGGTCGAATCGAAAAATTCAAAAAGCGTTATAACTTGAAATAGTCCCATTTGGGATCGCTTAATGTTCGAACGTTTTATTGAAATTGAAGAAAAATACAAAGAAATTGAACGTCGCATAAGCGATCCTGAAGTCATAGCTAATCTTGAACTATATCAGGACTTACTAAAAAAACATTCTGAGCTTTCAGAGCCAGTAGCCACCTATCACCGTTACAAAAATTTACACGTTGAATTAGACCTTGCTACCGAATTATTGAAAGACGCTGATTATAAGGAAATGGCGAAAGCTGAAATAGATGATATTAATCGTCAACTTGATGAAGTAAACACTCAGCTTCAACTCCATTTAATTCCATCTGACCCGAACGACCAAAAAAACGCCATGGTCGAAATTCGGTCGGGAACTGGCGGCGACGAAGCCGCATTATTCGCGGCAGATCTCTTTCGGATGTACACCCGATACGCTGACCGAAAAGGATGGAAACTGGAAATTCTATCTGACAACTCAACTGGGATTGGTGGATTAAAAGAAATTTCATTTTCAATTGCGGGACGCGGCGTTTTTAGTCGCCTAAAGTTCGAAAGTGGTACGCACCGGGTACAACGAGTACCAGATACCGAGGCCTCCGGCCGGGTACACACGTCAGCCGCTACTGTCGCCATCTTACCAGAGGCAGAAGAGGTAGACGTAAAAATAGATCAAAAAGATCTTCGAATTGATACATTTAGAGCGTCGGGCGCTGGTGGCCAGCATGTTAACAAAACAAGTTCTGCAATTCGTATCACCCATGTGCCAACGAATACAGTTGTCGTCTGTCAGGATGAGAGATCCCAATTTCAGAACAAAGATAAGGCGATGAGAATGCTTAGGACCCGTCTATATGAAGCACAACTTGAAGCCCAGCGTAACGAGGAAGCAAGTCTTCGAAAAGGACAAGTTGGATCCGGAGACCGATCAGAGAAGATTCGTACTTACAATTTCCCGCAAAACCGTGTCACCGATCATCGTATTAACCTTTCCGTTCACAATCTAGACGAAGTTCTAGATGGCAAATTGGACGAAATACTGGACGGACTCATTTCCGCCGATAGGCTCGCTAAATTGGCGAATGGGTAGCAACAACAATCACTACCCGACCCTAGAAAGCATTTGGAGTGCGATAAAGCATATTGATGGGGCAACCCTACTTGACGCAAAAGATATCTTAACTGCGGCTAAATTCTTCCCAAAGGGGCTAAACAAAGCAGCTGTCACTTTCAGGACAACGTCACTGATTAATCAATTTTGTATAGGCACTCCAGCACAACTTCTGGTAGGGGTCACCCAGTTTATGGGCCTTCCAATGTGTGTCGCAAAAAAGGTCCTCCTTCCCCGTCCAGAAACCGAGCGCTTGGTCGAAATTATGCTGTTAGACTTAAAGACACACCACAACGGGGCGCCGGTCCGTATTCTCGAGTTGGGGGCCGGGACAGGTGCCATTGCCTTGTCACTCGCAAAATTTTATTCAAATTGCCAGGTTTACAGTTGGGATATCAGCAAAAAAGCCATACGTCTTGCAGAAAAAAATAAACAGCATCTCAATATCCCTAACGTTACATTTATACACAACTCATTTTTCTCGGATGTCCCAAGGTCCTGGACACAGGAATCGCCTATCCCAACGTACGTAGTAAGTAACCCCCCATACATCCCAACCGACACATGTTTAAAATTATCCCCTTCGGTCCTTCAAAATGACCCTAAACGAGCCCTTAACGGGGGAAATGACGGACTTTATTTCCATCGGCGTTTGATTCAAATTGCGGCACGGACTCAATGGCCACTCTACTTAGAAATTGGATTCGACCAAGGTCCGCACATTAAAACATTGGCGGAAAACGCCGGCTGCAGCTCAACAATTTTCCCCGACTATTCGGGATTGGATAGAGTTGCTATCGTGAGATCCCATGACGTCATCAGCGCATAATCCAACTCCACTACCGTATTTCCCATCCAGCCCCTTGGGCAATTCTCGCTCCAATCCACTTCACAGTTCACTTAAACTTTTCGAGTCCGTCAAAACGGACCTTCGCCAACGACGAATCGGTGGCCTCCATATTGTTGCAACGGGTCCAGACGGCCAAATTGAGGCCATCATTTCTCAATCACAAATCGAAATTTCGGTTCGACAGGACGACAAATTAAAAACATACACATGCAATTTTTCGACTGGAGAATGCCAAATGGATTTTGTAAAGACAACTCAATCCGAGTTTTTACGATTCAAAGCCCTTGTCGCATTGATCGACGAGCAGCTACGCAACGGAACAGCTAATGTCCACTATCTCTAGATGAATTGACCCAATCTCAAACGTAGTGTTGAATGGAACGCTAAAATTAACTTCTCCCTAAAAAGGTGTTTCATATGGGATTTCTATCACGAATACTCACGAACTTTCACAGCGATCTTGGAATTGATCTAGGTACCGCCAACACTTTAGTTTTTTCTCAAGGTGTAGGCGTCATGATCCAAGAACCGTCGGTAGTTGCAATCGACACACAAAAAAATATGGTTCTGGCAGTCGGCGATGAAGCTAAAAAAATGATTGGGAGAACGCCTGGAAATGTAATAGCGGTTCGTCCGCTGCGAGATGGTGTGATTGCCGACTTTGACGTCACCGAAACTATGCTCAAATATTTTATAAAAAAAGCTCTGCCAAATCGCTTTTTTAATAAGCCAAGAATTATTGTAGGGGTCCCGTCTGGTATTACTGGTGTAGAAAAACGAGCTGTACTCGATGCAACCTACAATGCCGGTGCGCGTGAAGCATACTTGATTGAAGAGCCAATGGCCGCTGCGATCGGTGCCGATCTGCCAGTATCTGAGCCTACCGGATCCATGATTGTAGACATCGGCGGAGGCACGACCGAAGTGGCCGTTATATCTTTAGGGGGAATTGTGGTGGCTAAGTCGATCCGAGTAGCGGGGGACGAAATGGATGAAGCGATCATTGCTCACTGCCGCGAGACTTACCGACTACTCATTGGGGAACGAACTGCGGAAGAAATTAAGATTTCACTTGGGTCAGCATCGCCGATGACAGACGAGCGGACCTTGGAAATTCGTGGTCGCGACCTTGTGTCTGGCCTTCCTAAAACGTTAACGATCACCAGTGAAGAGATTCGAGAAGCGTTAAAAGACCCCATTAGGATTATAGTTGAAGGAATTAAAACTACTCTAGAAAAAACCCCACCTGAACTTTCGTCGGATATTATGGATTTAGGGATCACCCTCGCAGGAGGAGGCGCCTTACTACGCGGATTGGATGAGCACATTTACCAAGAGACGGCAATCAAGGTTCATATAGCAAAAGATCCCCTTGAATGCGTTGCCTTGGGAACAGGTAAGGCACTCGATGAGATTGAAGTTCTCAAGAAAGTGCTTTTTTCAGATTAATTAGCCGTGTTCTCGTCGTTAGATAGTCTAGTTAGTAACGCCTTAACATTGGGTGCCACTGACATTCACCTGTACTCGCTGTCAGACAGGGGAGCTGTCAAATTTCGCGTGAACGGCCAGATGTCAATCCCCCACAATGTGCCATATAGCTTATTTAGACCGATGATATCATCCATAAAACTCAATAGTGGCATGGATATTTCACTGACGCGACAGCCCCAAGACGGTTTTCTTTCTTTCGAAGCATGTGTTGATCTGAGAATAAGCACTATTCCAACTATTAATGGCGAGGATATCGCGATTCGAATAGCCGACAGGCGTCATGGGATTCGATCGATTGACACCCTGAGTTTCGGAGCACCCATTGCTGATGAACTCAAAAAATTATGCCAATTAGATTCTGGACTTATTCTGATCACTGGATCAACCGGATCTGGTAAAACGACGACATTGTACGCACTGATCGATCACATCAGAACCGATTCAACACGTGCCATTGTCACACTCGAGGACCCCGTTGAGTACCCTATCGATGGCATACGGCAAATCCCAGTTCAACGTAATTCGACATTCAATTTTTCGGATGGAATACGAGCCGTATTACGCCAAGATCCCGATGTCATCATGATTGGGGAGATCCGCGATCGCGAAACGGCTGTCGCTGCAATTGAAGCCGCTTACACGGGACATTTAGTGCTATCCTCGCTGCACACTTCCACCATCGAAGCTACGTTAGGTCGACTTCATCATTTTAATCTAGACCCGTTTTGGGTGGGGCAATCCATTCAGGGCATCATGTCTCAACGATTAGACATAATTCACTGCGAATGCGTTTCAGGGTGCGTCTTATGTAACGAAACCCAGGTCATTGGACGTAAAGTTTCAGCATCGCTTGCCTCCTTCAATGAGGTCGGAGACAGATCTTCCTTAGCCCATGCCGTCCTACCCGAAGAGTGTCAGGTATTGAGCACATGACATCCGACTGGATACCGACGGCGGCTGATCGGATAAAAAATGGGAAAATAGGCATTATTCCATGTGATACCGTATGGGGAATTTGCTCATTAATAAGACCCGAATCGATTCACCGGATATTTGAAGCCAAACAGCGCCCCAAAACTAAACCATTCATTACCCTGGTGAACTCACGAGACATGATCGAATTATTGTGTGCACCGTTAAATTCAGATCAACTTCACTTAGTTCAGACCTCGTGGCCAGGACCAACGACACTGATCTTGCCCAAACACCCAAACATTGACTTAGTTAGCGACACCCCGAGTATTGGAATCCGATGGCCAGGAGCCCGATGGCTATGCGAATTGATCGACCGCGTGGGCGAACCAATATTGTCGACCAGTGCCAATTTACACGGATTCCAGGGGCCACTAGCGCCTGGCCATTGGCCCACAGCATTAACAACAGCTGTAGATTTCATCGTCGATGATCCGATGGATATGATCGGTGTCCCCTCAACAATAATCGATGGTACGGTATCGCCCCCCAGGATACTTCGAAACCCATGACATTCGCGACCGACTTCTCCCAATTTAATAGTGCCCAAGACAACATGGACTACGATCGACTATTAGCACAACGAGCCCAACGGATTGCGAGACTATATGAATGGCCGCGCGCGGGAATTACATACCCCGAAAAACGACCGGGAGATTCAGTCGGTTGGGACTACGATAGTGCCGATCGGCCGACAGGTGGAGGCATATTGTTTCACAGTCCGGGATCGATAGTCTTCTCGATCGTCACCCCGTCAGCATTATCGAATGGGGTCACAATCAAGAGTTATTTGAATCAAATTAGCACCTGGATTACAACGGCCCTATCGGCATCGGGTTATCCAACTCATTTAGACTCTCACTACCCGGAGGTCGTTGACACTTCATATTGTGCCACCTATTACAATCCATTTGAAATTCGGTTTGATGGTGAAAAAGTTGCGGCGCTTGCGCTACGAAAGTGGAAATCGTGTCTGTTAGTGCAAGGGATCATTCACGTTGTTTCGAATTACCCGTATTTCAATATCAATCCGATGTACCTAAGTCGAGGGTTAGATCGTGATGACCTGACCGCATTTCAAATCAAAACCGAATTAATTAACCACTTAAACATTCTTAATGAACCTCAACTTTTGCATACTGAAGCACCGCAACAATAAAGGGCCTGTTACAAAATGGATTATTTTCAGAAATAGCAATGTTGCCAAATGATTCAGATGCGCCGTTTCTCGATCGACGTGGTGGTGCAGAGCGACATGAGGAGAGCGAAAATGGGGTAGATGGAGCATTTCGCAACAAAGCCATAAAACAACATCCCGTGGATGGGTGTGCTTTACCTGAGGGCCAAAATAAAGCTACAACCCATCATGTGGGAAATACAATCTATCCCATACCATTGGCGATTCGGTTTAATTTCAGTTTGCCAATTAAAAACGCCGCAACCACAATAACATCTTAAAATAGTTCGCTTTGGATCTCGACCAACGGAAAAATACTCGGGATTGGATTAACGATTCTCGTGGCTATCAAAAAATTTCAACGGAGATGTGAGGTAAACTCCAACGAAAATAAGGAAAAATTCGCCAACCTTCCAAGTAATCCATCGATGCGCGCCGAAATCAGCTGCAATCGTTAACAGGAAACACAGTAATGCCGGAATTTTAAATGGCTTAATGATTCGATTCTGAAGCATACGATTCAAGTGAGGATAAGGTAATTTGGAAATCATCAGACCGCTAATCATTAAACATAATGGGATCAAGAATGTCGGAGACCCAAAAATAAATGACGTGACGCTAATGGAGACTACCGCTGCGCCGATCGGCGATGGAAGCCCTTCGAAAAAATCGGAATGCCCTGTTTTATTGAAGCGCCGCAACCTGAAATGAACTGAGGCATAATATGCCACGGCCACTGCAACCGCAGGGATTGAGACGCCGTGAATTGATAGTGATCCCAAATAAGTGGTCAACGCTCGATATATTAATATTGCCGGAGCAATTCCAAAAGTTACAAAGTCGGCACGGGAGTCCAGATTAGCTCCGAATTTAGAATGCACATCCCATCGTCGAGCCAAGCGGCCATCAAACGCATCAAAATAAATTCCCAACAAGATCAATCCACCCGATAACATCAGCTGATTGAGATAGGCGAAATAGGTGGCTGCCACACCACACCCCAGGTTCATCATCGTGATTGCATTTGGGAACACCACCAACAATCGCCGCTTGGCAATCACGGGATCCCCGTGGGCTTTATCGAGAGTCCGTTGCCAAAAAAACCGCCACAAATAATCAAAAAATGATCCGATGGTTACCAGGACAGTCGCCCAGACCAAACCGTCAATTGTCCACTGAGGCCAACTTGCCACCCATAACCTTAACCATTCAATAGGAATCAGAACGACTGGGACCTTCATAATTTCGGGAACTGCGATACGCCCAAACAAGATCCCGCAGACCGGTAGAGTCACCGCTGTTTTTAGTTTCCCCGAGAAACTGGCCGAGACATTTTGCCCTTTTTTAGCGACGATAACACGTAACGCCATTATGGCGAACTCTCGAGCAAAAATTACAAAAACCGGAAAAAAATGAATAACTTGCATCTGAAGCAATGGCAAAAATACCAGTACTAGAATCTTGTCGGCCAAAGGATCCAGCACCTTACCGGCATCACTAACTAATCCAAAGCGGCGGGCGATCCAACCATCAACATAATCTGTGATCCCTGCCAACGTATACAACACGACCGCCCACAAGATACTCACGTTTGATGAAAACGGTACCATGCCAAAAATGCCAATCACAGCCACAATACGAGAGATAGTAATTAAATTGGGAATGTTGCGGGTGGAAAACATAGGTCGATTATAGGTAGTACCTGACAAATTGATAAGTCGAATTATTAGTCGGGAGGATATTTGCCAAGTGATTCACGAATCAAACACTCCAGATAACGGGGAATCATCCTCAACAAACGACTCAAACGGGAGGGTTGCCGCGCCACACGCCACACCCATTCAACTCCGAGTCGTTGCATCCAAATCGGTGCCCGTGTCGCCGTACCCGCCAACAAATCTATGACGCCCCCCACCCCAATAAATACACCTCGTCGTACCAACGGTTTGAGTAGCTGGATCACCTTGTCCTGGCGCGGGGAACCCATTCCGACTAACACAATGTCTGGGTCGAGGGAATTAATATGATTGGCAATTGATGAGATCGCGTCTAAATCAAAAAAACCGTCCCGGTATCCTACCACCTCTGCGGTCGCAAACTTCTCGTGTATTGACTGAACCGCCAATTCGACATTGGCGCGTGTGCTACCAATTAAAAACACGGACAATGAACGGCTCAACAACTGAGTGGTTATATCTGCGCCCGTCAGCCGAGGGGATGGCACCAAACCGAGCCATCGTTGTCCAAAAATAAGACCGATACCATCTGCCGTGACCCATTTAGCTGTCGCAATCGCTTGCCGGAGTACCAAAGAGGATTGTGCATCTACCCAGATTTCCGGATTCAACGTCACCAGGTGCTCCGAATGATTGGACTGGCGAGATACAGCCAAAAGTTCATCAACAAGCTCAGCGTACGACAATGAATAAAATTTAATGGTCTTTAATGGCAGCATTCGTTGAGTTTCCTTTTGAGTTGGACGGAATGGCATAGTAACCGCATCCCGGCAAAAACGATGGTTTGCCAAAATAGCGGGGCTGGGGGTATCGGCGGCATATCGGGGGCCGGCGAGTATAAATACCACATTGCCCATTGTCGGTTAGGTAATTGCATTTGAACACTAATACGCGATGGCGGGGATCATCGTCTAGGGATGAAAAATTGTACACGAAGATATAATAGCGGCGAATTATCTCAACCAGTGCGGGGCGACTCCAAACCGTATGATGTAACGCCACTGCAATGTGGTGACAACAAATTCCCCGACGTTTGCACTGCCCTTTAACGATATACTGAGTGGGAAACAATCGACCCATTAGTCGACTAATGCCCCCATCAATATCTCGGAAAAGTCGTAACACACTACGTAACGGTCGCCACTTCATCGGCAAGACATCGTTCATACCGGTATCATGAGCCATTTGCAATTGGTGAGGATAGCTAAGAATAGGTAAACCGCCATAACGCGATAATAACGACTGGCTACTCACTCGAACAAGATAAAATTACCCGCGAGACCATCACGGGCTCGAAAATAATAAGCTCCCATTGAGTGAGCAGCCGATTGTTTAATCGTCGACCGAGCGCCCGATGATTGATATAATCAGCGGATGTTTCGTCGGGAATCATGGATTATCGGGTTATTAATTGCGTTATTCGGCATCAGCGCCATTGTGTCCGTCATGGTTTTTCCCAAACGATCCACGGGGTTAGCGTCACGATTCGAACGTCCTGCTATCGGTGTGATATCTATTAACGGGCCGATCGATTCCAGTGAAGGAAACGTCTTTTCATCGGGAGGTTTAAACTCCACTCTAGATCAAATTGAGCAATTCAAAAACACACCCCATGTCAAAGCACTTATATTGCGAATTAATAGTCCAGGGGGCACAGTGGGCGCATCGCAAGAAATTTTCCGGGAACTCATTCGATACCGTAATATAACCAAAAATCCCATCATTGTTTCAATTGCAGACATTGGTGCCTCTGGAGCCTATTGGGTGTCGTTAGCTGGCGACATAATTATTGCAAATCCTGGGAGTATGGTGGGTAGCATTGGAGTCATAATGACCAGCCCTGATTTTCACGAAATTCCAAAACGATATGGAGTCGGAATGAGAACATTAAAAAGTGGCAAATACAAAGATATGTTATCCAGCTGGCGAGACAGTTCTCCCGATGAGTTGACGCTCATGCAAACTATGTTAGACGACGTCCATAATCAATTTATCGACACACTAATTTCACGGCGACGTATTCCCACAGCCGATGCGAAAGAACTAGCTCAAGGCCAGGTGTTTAGTGGCCGACAGGCTGTCGACCTAAAACTAATCGATCAATTAGGCGGGTTTTCAGATGCGATCGCCCTGGCGAAAAACAAGGCTCATCTGCCTGAAAATACCGAATTAATTCAAAACGAGAGCACAGGCGTCGAACAATTCCTTAGTCACTACATCGGATCAAAAATTGGCTCCCTACTCTCTGGAATTGGCGCCACACCATCCACTCCTAAATTGCAATAATGCTGAAAACAATCTATCGATATATTATCCACCCTCGCGAAACTATTACTCACGCCAATGTCCCTTTCGCCGCCGCATTTTTGGTGGTTATCCTCGCATCTTTAGCGTCCTCTATGCATCTCATCGAATCAGATCTAATGGGCCGATGGATGCCACATTCAAGCCAAGCGATAACCGGTCTGGCCGTGATCGTTGGTATCGTTATCTGGGGAATTCGTACTGCGATTATCGAGTTTTTAGCCCAGCTCATGGGACATACCGCGCCACGCCTAGTGCTATTTACATGGCTAGGAATGGCTCAGGCACCTGCTATTCTCAGTATTCCACTTGGTGTTCTGGCCCTCGTTAGTGGTCGATTCACCATTTTATTCACGGTGCCGATAGCAATATTGCCAGTGGTGACCAAAATACTCGAGGTGATCACGATCAAACAGGTATATCGAGTATCGACACTCCGAGGAATATTCTTATTGATATTGCCTTACCTTGCCGTGGGGACGATTGTTGTTGGCATACTGTTGTGGCTAGGACTATCGTTTTGGTAACCCCATTTCGAATTGGCATTGGATTTGACGCCCATCGGCTGGTCGAAAATCGACCCCTGATTTTAGGTGGGGTTACCATCGATTATCATCGGGGTCTGCTGGGGCATAGTGACGCCGATGTACTCACCCATGTTATTATCGATGCGCTAATTGGAGCCGCCGACTTAGGATCCATCGGACTGCTATTTCCAGATTCCGATCCCCAGTATAAGGGCGTTGCGAGCACCACATTGCTCCAGCAAGTCGTTGCCAAGGTTCGCTCCAAAGGATTCGAGATCGGAAATGTGGACAGCGTTATCGTCGCACAGGCCCCAAAACTCATGCCATTTCGAGATGAAATGAAGAAAAATCTGGCCGCCATCATGGCAATTTCGACAACGGATATATCAATCAAAGCGACTACCACAGAAACGTTAGGATTCGAAGGTCAGGGGGACGGTATTTCAGCCCATGCCGTTGCGTTAATCGTTGCACATGAGCATCGTCAAAATCGATAGCCCCCATAATCCAAAATACAAACGCTTGCTGTCCTTGTTAACCGATTCAAAAGGGCGGCGAAAAGCCGGGCAATTTGTAATCGAAGGGCGCCGTTATGTTGAAGAAGCCATTGCCCACCGACCCGAAAGCATCGACGTCACGATTGGGATCGATGTCGAATCTCCGATGGCGAACACGCATTGGATACTGTCCCAATCATTATTGAAAAAGGCATCCATTTTAGGCAACTCAGATGGAGCAATGGCAATCGTAAATCGGCCCCTTTATCCCCCCTTTTCTCATCTCGGCGTACGGTTAGGCCTAATATTAGATGGGATTCAAAACCCATCGAATATGGGGGCTATTGTCCGAAATGCTGTGGCTTTCGGCGTTGACGAGGTCATCATAACACCCGGATCTTGTGATCCATTTCACCCGGAAGCAATTCGAGCTATGGCTGGAAATTGGTATCAAATTCCGATTCGGACGCTCGACGTAAGCTCATGGAGCACCCCACCGGACGAGATCGAATGGGTAATTTTGGACCGGTCTGGCCAGCGGGGGTTTTCAGATATTCGCACTGATCGTCCCTGCTGGGTGGTCATTGGTTCGGAGGGAAACGGGTTGGTTACGCCGTTCCTGAAAGATAAACGCCGCAATCACTCGGTATCGATTCAAATGGATAATAAGGTAGAGTCACTGAACGCCGCCGTAACGTCAGGTATCGTGTTACATTATTTAAGTATGTCGAAAGCACCTCAATGAACCGGGGAAGGAAATAGCTATGGGATTCGGAGTCGCACCAATCGATGGGGGGCAATTTGTAAATCAGAGTAACACAGTTCAACCGTTGAACATCCAAAGTGTTATTCAACAATTTAATGAGGGCGCCAAGGTAATCGATAACGAAGTCCAAGCATTAAATAAAGAAATGATGGGTATCCGCAATACCGGTCCCGAAACAAGGGAGCCAACAGGGAAACTCGAGGGACCCAATAAAAACGTGTATGTCCCCCAGATCGAAGAGCAAATTGCCGCTGAATTAACGAAAGAAAACGAGGTGACGCGCGCACGACGCAAAAAATCGTCCTGGGAAACAAAAATGGACGAATTAGCCCAACTCGAAGGGCAGTTGGGGTTTGAACGGTTGGAAGGCGAGGAAAAAGAAGTATTTTCCAGTTTTTTCGACAACATGGCACGTATTCGAAATTTACGGGCTAAGCTCAAACAGCTGGAAGAAAAAGAAGAACAATTTGAGGAAGAAAAACGCCGTCGCAATCGTGAGGAAGTCAACGAGGAACGAAAGCGCCAGTTGGACGCCAACAAATCCCAATCAGAATAACAAAGGAGCAATCGATGGCGAACAAACCAAAACGACAAATCACCCAAGCTCAAGCCCGACAAATGGCCCCGTCAGTCCGTAAATTTAATTCAATTGCGAAGGTACTCATTCGGTTATTATCGGAAAAAGTAGAGGCTAAAGAAAAAGCACTCGGGAAGATTTCGGTCATCGTAAATACAGGATATAAATCGGAACGACGCAGTCAAATTAGTATTACAACGGTGGACATCAACAAAACAATGATCAGCCAGAAAGGGAAACTATCATACACCCAGTCGATGTCATGGGAAGAACAACTCAAACGTCAGAGACGTGGAAAAATCATCTAGCACCCACCCGTTAAGGCCTTAACGAACGAATAGTTATGGCTTACTCTTTACTGGAGTTCTTGGTAATCTTATTTTCTTTTTAAAATCGGTGCGACTGGCGAATCCCAGGACGGTTCAGAAGGTACATTCAGCCATACGGGAAGTACCCTATTAAAATCACCTGAAATGTGATGTGCAATCTCACCATTTTACGTTCCTCGACGTCGTGCCAACAGAATCTAAACACCCGAGATTATCCCCAGTAAGGAAGAATCATGAGTCATAATTATCCCCGTTTTATATTTGTCACTGGTGGTGTGGTATCCAGCCTTGGTAAAGGAATAATTGCCGCATCATTAGGAGTGCTATTAAAAAGTCAGGGGTATACCGTTGCTATTCAAAAATTTGACCCGTACCTGAACCTTGATCCCGGTACGATGAGTCCCTATCAACATGGTGAAGTATTTGTCACAGACGATGGATGCGAGACCGATTTGGATTTGGGACACTACGAGCGGTTCATCGACGAAAGTTTGTCTCGTGTAAATAACGTGACATCGGGAATGATTTTTTGGGATGTATTGAATAAAGAGCGTCGGGGAGATTACTTAGGGCATACGGTTCAAATTATTCCCCATATCACAAACGAAATAAAAGACCGTATTACCCAAACACTTGATTCTCATAAAGTTGACTTCGTCATTACTGAAATTGGGGGCACCGTTGGGGATATCGAAAGCCTTCCGTTTTTGGAAGCCGTTCGGCAATTTGAATTTGAAAATAAGGGCCGAACTGTTCACATTCACGTCACCTTAGTTCCCTATCTCGAGCCAAGTGGTGAATTCAAAACTAAACCCACTCAACATTCGGTAAAAGACCTACGTGAAATTGGGATTCACGCCGATGTTCTGGTGTGTCGATCACAATACGAACTGAAGCGGGACATCAAAGAAAAAATCGCATTGTTTTGCGACGTATCCCCTGAAGCCGTGATTGCTTGTATCGACGCCACAAGCATTTATGACGTACCGATGAATATGGAACACGAAGCATTGGATGACATTGTTCTTGAAAAATTATCGATGGAGCGAAAACCAAAAGAGCTGTCCGAATGGAAAAATTACGTGAGGATAATACACCAAACTAATTTACCAAAAGTCAAAATTGCAATTGTCGGTAAATACACCGCATTATCCGATGCCTACTTAAGCGTAGTGGAATCACTCAAACATGCGGCGGCCGCAAATAATGCAAGTCTTGAATTAATTTGGGTCGACGCCGAAACCCTTCAACACGAAGACCCAAAATTTCTCTTGGCAGACGCGAACGGTATTTTGGTCCCAGGCGGATTTGGAGACCGAGGAATTGAAGGGATGGTCATCGCAGCAAAGTATGCCAGAGAAAAGAATGTCCCGTATCTGGGGCTCTGCCTTGGAATGCATATTGCGGTTATCGAATTTGGTCGTCATGTAGTGGGATTAGACAACGCTCACAGCACCGAATTCGACGATTCGACGCCACACCCCGTGATTGATTTTTTACCTGACCAACGGGCCGTTAGAAAAAAAGGAGGCACGATGCGATTAGGGGCCTACCCGTGCATGATAAAAGAGGGCACAAAATTGTATAACGCCTACCAAAGCCACTCGATTTCGGAACGCCATCGACATCGATACGAGTTTAACAATACGTTTCGCGAGGTTTACGTCCAGAACGGGATGGTTTTTTCTGGAACATCGCCGGGGGACACACTGGTAGAAGTTGTTGAGCTCCCAAATCATCCATGGTTCGTCGCTTGCCAATTTCACCCAGAATTCAAATCTCGTCCGTATAAGCCCCATCCCCTTTTCACAGCATTCTTAAAACACAGTGTCGAGCGAGACGATAAAAAACTCTCCCAGTCATCGTCATTTGACAACGCGAGTTTGCGTGCGCAATAGTGTAACCACAATCATATTAGGATCGAGGAAACTATGACCTTAGTCGTTCAAAAATTTGGCGGAACATCGGTCGGAACCCCTGAGCGGATCCGAGCAGTGGCAAGCCGTGTCATTGACTCCAAACTTAAACACCAAGACATCGTAGTTGTCGTTTCGGCAATGGGAGATACCACCGATGATCTAATAAAGCTTGCCCGCGAGGTATCTGATCACCCATCCCCGCGCGAATACGACGCATTAATTTCAACGGGTGAAAATATATCCGCCGCACTATTAGCTATGGCTATTGAAGCCCAAGGTGTACCTGCTGTGTCGCTCACCGGCCCACAAGCGGGCATATTTACTGAAAATTTGTACTCAAAAGCTAAAATCACCAAAGTCGATCCATCACGAATTATGGCCGAGCTGGATCAAGGCAAGGTCGTCGTTGTCACTGGATTTCAAGGAATTAATGATCTCAAAGATGTCACGACAATTGGGCGAGGCGGATCCGATACATCTGCGGTGGTTCTTGCCGCCACACTCGGAGCTCCAGTATGCGAAATCTACACCGATGTCGATGGCGTATACACCACCGATCCTCGGATCGTCCCGGATGCTCAGAAATTATCAGAAATTTCTTACGATGAAATGCTTGAACTTGCGTCATTAGGGGCGAAAGTACTTCATCCCCGAAGTGTCGAATGTGCCAAGGAAAACGGCGTTCAATTGCACGTTCGTTCGTCGTTTAGCGCTGAGCAAGGAACCATAGTTAAGGAGGATAATCAAATGGAAGTAAATCGCCCCGTCACCGGTGCCACCCTAAATGAAGAAGAAGCATTAATTACCATTCAAAAGTTACAAGATCGTCCAGGAACAGCCAGTCATGTGTTTACAAAATTAGCCGAGGCGTCCATCAATGTTGATATGATTATTCAGAGTTCAGAGGAAGATCGTGTCAACGACATCACCTACACCGTGCACCAAGACGACCTCAAAGCAGCGACCTTGATTTCTCAAGAAATCGCACGAGACCTCGGAGCGGCCGGAGTGAAATTCGACGATTCGATTGCTAAAGTCTCAATTGTGGGCGTGGGCATGATTTCAAAACCAGGCATTGCGGCCAAAATGTTTCGTGTACTCGCCGACAATTCAATCAATATCAAATTAATCTCCACATCTGAAATTAAAATTTCTTGCGCGATTGACCGGAAAGAAGCGCGGCGTGCACTACGATTACTGCATCACGCATTCGAACTCGATAAGCACTAATGCCGGGATCCATTTGGATCACCTGGGCCGCTCTTTTTTTGGGAGCGGCGGTTCCATTCAATCGACTCCTACCCTGGGTAACAACTCGCCTCGAGGATCTCAGTGCCACTCTCGATATTCCCAAAACTCGGTGCCAAAAATATCCTGACACTTGGGTTAGTATTTGGGTAGCCGCATTCTCGATACTCAAGGGTCTAGTCGCCAGTTATATTGCCACCACTAACTACCTTCCCGACTGGGCACAAATTGTGACTCTAAGTATCGTGGTTATTGGACATTCATGGACTATTTTTTCACCCGGATCCCGTCCCTCCCCATTTTGGGTAATCGTGGGAATATTCCTATTTTTTGATCCCTGGATTGCCATTCTATTTCTTGGGTTATTTGGATTGGGCACCATACTGATTAATGTTCCGGCGTTGGCTATGATCCTCTCAACAGGCGTAACAGCCACTTTTTTAACGTCGGATCACCTCGTTCCCGACATATTTATTCCCGCGTTCCTTGGTGTTTTATCGGTGACACTCAGTGCTCAATTAGTCGCATTGTTTGATGATATTCCCCCCACGCTTTGGGGATTATTTGTCCAGCGAAAATAGGATGATAAATCGCTAGATTTTTAACTGATTCCGCAAGATATCCACCCAGCCTTTTCCATATAAACGTAACATTTCCCTCGTATTGTATAGTGCCGCAAAAGGAATAGCTGGGCAGGCTAATTTATGACGTTTCGACAGACGAATCACCGCCGCATTTGGAACCCAGTTAAAGCGGTGGATAAAGTCAATCTCATCGCCACTAAACGCACTGGATTGATAATAACTAAACAAAATCGGGATGCTATTGTCTCGGGCGATGTCATAAAAATAGGGCATCCATTCAACCAACTGAGGAGAAATCAACGAGAATAAACTCACCCGCTTACCGTGGGATCGGGCACATTCAATGGTTCGACATAATGTGCTCAATCCATCGGCACCTGAAATTAGCCGAAACTCATCCGAATCGGGTGATGGCAAATACAATGCAAGATCGTCCGTCCAGCGTAACACCGGCTCCCAATGGTCGAGATTAAACTGCCCATTACTCCATAAACGAACGGTTGACCCCGCCTGGTGTAACATTTTCAACAACCCTTCGGTCCGACGACCGATCATCGGTTCCCCCCCGACGACATTGACGACTTTCGTTCGTGGAAATTGTTCGTAAAACGATCCATTTTCAATGGCGTTATCATATTTTGAAGCCACCCAATCGTCCTCGCCATTTAGGGGATTATCTTTCCAACGCTGACAATGGATACATCGAAGATTACATTCAGGAAATAATAGTATCGTTGACCGTGAAACAACATCGTTCCAGCTACAATGCATTCGCAATAACCTCCAGCGGATGAGGGAGGCGCTGCCCATGAAATCGATGAATTTGATGCCGACACGAAAACCCTGTGACTATGGAATTCGGCGACTCGTCTACGCGACTCTTCCAGTCAGAACAAAAAATTCTGTGAGAGGCCGATCTGTTTTCACGTTCATGCCCAAAAATTCCAGCCATTCCACAACATCCTACGTTAGCGACCTGTACGTCGTATCCAAGTGCCACAAAAATCGCCTCCCAATCGTTGTGCGTCGCGTCATCCCCAACCCGTTCCATACAGTGCGGGAATAGCGTAATCGGTCCCAGGCAACCGGCCGTACCGGGCCGAGTGATTCGATCGCGTATCCACTTTGAAATTGGAATAACCGCAGGTACCGTCGTCGACACGAAGCGATATTCGTGATTAAACATCGTCGCAAACCCAGGCTCAACGACAAGGATCGGATGGGCACAGGTCGATAAATAATCGATCAACTGACGACTTTGCCGATGGAAAAGATCTCGCCATCCTTTGATGTAAGCGACTTTACCCACCGCCGGTACCCAATAGTGAACGACACGGGCACCCAATGTTTCCAGAATTGAGGTCGCCGCATCGATTACTGTTGTATCAAAATATCCGTTGTACGGATCAATTGCCAACACCACAGGATCCCCGATCGTCTTTACGGGCGAACGAGGGGGCGTCTGGTAGGCGGGTAAATCGACAAGACCGGCCCATGAAAACGGGAGATTGTTTCCCAGCCAGCGGCCCAAAGTAGTCGCGGCAAGTAGTGGGCTCATTGGCTCCATCCATCGGATCAGCCAATCCCGAAGGGGACGCCATCGTCGACGATAAAAATGCGCCATAAATTGGCTCCGAATTTCAGGGATATCAACATGCACCGGGCACTCACTGGTACAGGCTTTACACGACAAACACCCATCCATCGCAGATTTGACTTGGTCCGCAAAGGCCTCAGGACGATTAAGTCGAACCCATTCTTTATAAATCATCGCCCGACCTTTGGGACTATGTAACCGATCCCCGGTCTCTCGATATGATGGGCACATTAACGCATGATCCATGGCGTTAAAACAGGCTCCGTTACCGTTACAATTCATCACTGGCCCGAGGGAGCGTTGATCACTAGGCGTTATTTCGCGATCCCCGAAGGCACGTAGTGGCGACTCGATCGGATATAATGCTTCGTCAACAGTTAATGGTACGGCCAATTTACCAGGATTCAATTGATTAAACGGATCAAATAGTGTCTTAATTTCCCGAATCTTTCGATAGAGCTTAGGGCCAAATACATCCTGTGAATATTCCCCTCGCACCCCT
>RHAI01000110.1 GCA_010028705.1 bacterium | reverse complement strand
ACACTACTCATTATACCCAACCCTTCTGTCGCACCTAGCACTGTTCCAAGAGCAAATAACCCCACCACTGCCGTGCCGACTGTTTTGCTATGGGTCACAGGATCTTTCCACGTATTGTACTGCCCGATTATTTTGGCATCGACTGCTCCGGCTGATTTTTCCAGATCGCTCTTACCCACAGGGCTTCCGACGCTCACGAAGTCCACCTTATTCTCCAAACTCCCACCTTGCAATGCCAACACCTGCATCGCCTTGTTCATATCCTCATTCCCCGCACTGAACATGACCACCAAATTCTTCTCATCTCCATTTTTGGCTACGTTTTGTAGCGCCTCCGTATTGATGGCATCTTTTAACGTTAACCCTTTCGAATATTCTGCCACATCGCTCACCAGTCCTCCCGTTTCATTGTGCAATACCTCCACTTTTTGACCGGTAAGATCACTCAATATCTCCGCCCCATGCCTGGCATCTTTCGCCGTATTCTGCATCCCATTCACATAATATATCCCCACGTTATCTCCTCCTACTTCGGTTAAATTTATTACCTCCCCTTTCCCGTTGTAAAAACTCATATCCGTTCGCTTGGTTAATTCCTCCGCATCGTTTGCATTTCCCATGTCATACGTTGCTCCATCTGCTGGATATCCGGCCTTTACATTCGCCACTCCATTCTCCCCTGCTTGTGATTTGAGTAACGCGCTTTGCCAAAAATTCACATACTGCACCTTGTGGTCATTCACCCCATCAGCCGCGACTATATCATTTTCCTTATTCAAATATACCTTCCCCTCCCCATGCTCGATATTTTCCAGCACCTGCGTGCCCTGCTGGACCGTGCGGCTGTCTCGGTTGGCTTGATAGAACTTCGCCTGGCTTTCGCTCGTACCCGTCGCTCCGCTTGTCCCTTCGTATTTATTTTCACGTTCCCACACCCGATCCATCAATGTGGCCGTGCGATCCGCACTGGCTTCCCCACCCGTTTTATCCAGTTGATGTCCCACCTCGTGGGCAAGCGTTCCTACCGTGTCTTTGGTGTCCGTGAGATTGGTGTTGTCCATGTTCACCACCACGTTGTTACTTTCCTTGTCAGACATTCCTTGTCATCTATGGGCGGCGCCTGAACGACTTGTTTCCTGTAAGGTATGGAGAAATAAACAACAAAAAACCCCAAATCACACCGCCGATTAGAGATAGTTTGACTGATTTGGGATTAAATAAATACATAACACTGTTGAAAACTATAGCAGAAATGATTATCACAAGGAGCCAAAATTTGTCCCTAATCGGATGAACAAATACAAGGGCTAACAAAAATAATGTTCCTACTGCCGATAGGAAGGTTTGAACAAAAAAAAGGAAATATCGAAACCCTTCGACTCCATCTTTAATGGTAATAAAAAGGCCGAAGATCAAAATAACAATTATACAGACTATGGCCTCTAAACGAGAATTGTAGTAGTTGCGCATCAATTTTTCTGTTCCTTATCATATGATTTTTTACCTAATTCATATAGACCTGTAATAGCATTAGAAACCGCCGTTCCAACAGCGGCCGCCCGACCCGCTCCATACGATTTAGCTTTGATGATTGCCTCTTGTGCCGTTTGAATTTGATTTTGGAGCAATGGTGACTTAATCGACCTGAGTTGACTCAGTTCGCCTGCCTCTCGATACAATTTAGACGCCGTTTGAGATCCTTGAGAAGTGCTCATGACTTCTCTCGACGCAATCGAACCAACCACCCCGGCGAATGTATCAATTACAACTCTACCTAAATCCACACTTCCATCTTTGGCATACTGACTCCCACCGCTTACGCCAGCATTGATCAAAGCATCCGCTCCCATTGAGAGCAGTATTTTGGTAGCACCGCTGGCATTGAGAAGTTCGATAGCTGCACCTGCTTTGTTCGCCAAGCCAAGGCCAGGACGCATCCGAGGGAGAGGGACACTATGTGTGGCTAAACAATTCAAAACTACTTTTTACACTTTTAACGAGTATTTTTAAGCAAAGTATCGTGGGATTTATCAACTCAAAATCTTCCTTAGACAAAGTAGAAATCCCTTCATCCAAATTTACTGCATAAATCTCCTCAAATATCCCGCATTTATTTTCTATTTTTTCAATCCAATCAAAGCTCAGGCCCTCTTTTTTCAAGGCAGAACATAGGCCCTCTAGTTGATTCATTAAAATATGTAAATCACGCATACTTTTTGGGTCATGACTTAAGTTTTTTTCTAACAAAACAATCTGACGATAAACAAATTCCTTATTCATAGGATTATTTTCCTGTCCTTGTTGTTATAACTTTTCCTGTCTCGGCATTAGTTATCACAGTTGTATTATTGACTTCATCATAATGAGCCGTTGCTCCGGCTTTATTTCCGGGTTTAGAAGACCCATTTTGGATAGTATTCTCAACCACAGAAGGCACTAGCCCTCTATTTTGCATCTGATCCAAAGCATGTCTGGAATATTCTCTTCCATTTATTACAGTAGAATCATTCCTTACTGGCTGGTAGGGAGGATTTTTCAATTCAAAACCCTGGCTCCCTTTAAACATCAAAACATTCCCTTGTGCTTGCTGCGTCCCCGAAATACCAGGAACCTTCCCAAATGAGGGATCATACCTATTACTCGGCGTTCCATTTAACTCTGGCTGTTGCTGTTCCATTGGAGTGTCGAGTACAACGGGGCTTCTTTCAAGTAACGGAAAGGTCGTTTGTAAACCCATTTGTTGTTGTCCTTGGATGCCGTCAAGTGTTGTCGAACTTTGGTCTTCCGTAGTCAAACCCGCCATCCACGATTTGGCACTGGTATACATCTGCGTATTTACATCCATAAAGGCACTCAACCCGGCCTTAAGCGCCGGCCCCAACTTATCCCCTCTACTGATCGCTACGATTGCAACAGCTCCAGCTGCTCCAAAGGCTATGCCCTCAGCAGGAACCGCAGCTAGAGCTGGCAAAAACGGCTGCACATTCTTCACTTCCCCAAACTTTTGGCTGCCGGTTTCGATCAATGTCTCATCGGCATTCG
>RHAI01000109.1 GCA_010028705.1 bacterium | reverse complement strand
GCAGCCACTATGGAACACGCCATGAAACTCGCTATTAATGAAGACCGACCTATTATGTTAGATTACTGGAAGGATTCGCTAGATAAGAGTGTGCTAATCGGACAACGCGACGATGAAACCAAGGAAAAGATTCTTGTCCGCAGTGAAGAAGAATACACTAGCCCCATTAAACAAATTCTGAAAGTCGCCACTGACTACATCATCATGACCGAAAATTCGATTTATTTGGTAGATACGGGCATCCCATTCCGACGCATCTCTTCCTAAAAAGGCGCGTCTGAATTGCAATTCCAACCGCAATTTTCACAATTGCACTTCACAAATCATCACTCCACAATGCAGTCATGATTTAGCGCGTGTTAGATTCTTTGTGTTATATATAAACATAGAATATGACTTACAGCACAAACTTGGGTGTGTATCGAGGGGGGACACATATGCGAACGGATACTATGAGAACAGATACTATGCGTTCGGAGAGAGGAGATAAAAGTGAGCGCCGGGGAGGGAAGAAGCGAAGTGAGACTAGAAAGCGCCGCGGAGGGAAGAGACGCGGAAAAACTTACCGGAGAAAGAGAGGATGGTAAAGTCATCGCTTATTCGAGAATCGTTTTCAATTGCGCGGTTTGGTCTTCGGTCAGGCGTTCAGGGAAAACAACTAGAAATTCAATGATGAGATTGCCGACGTTGCCGTCTCTCATCATTCCTAGATTCGGTATAGTTTTCTTGTAATTCGGCGAAACTATGGTGCGATTCTTCAGGTTATTGATGCAGAGTTGTTTGCCATTCACGTGCAATAAATCGAATGTGAATCCGGTGAGAGACTCTTTCAGAGAAATTGCGTGTTTGTGCAACAGGTCCATTCCTTGCCTCTCGAAAAATGGAGAGGATTCCACGCGAACCACGAACTTCACGTCGCCTTTTAAATCGTGGGCGACCACATTTCCACAATCGCGCATAATAATGATTTCGTTGTTATCGATGCCGGGAGGGATGGAAACGTAAATGGCGTCGCGTTCGTTAGTTCGCGCGTCGTTTTGAATTACCCATTTTTCGATTTCCACACAGAGCGTGCAGCCGGTGTATGCCTGCTCGAATGTTATGTCGAGGTTTTTCACAATCGGAGGCGGCTTCTGCATTTGGCGGAAAAACGGATTGCCCATTCCTGGCATGCCAGGCATTCCAGGCATTCCCATGCCGTGGAATACGTGTATTTCCGGCCCTCCATTTGCACTAAATCGGACCTCACTCGCGCCACCTCTCGGCCCCATTCCGAACGGCATCCCAGCACCATTAAACATCATATTCAATATATCCATCCAATTCGAAATCGTATTGTTGCCGTTTCTGCGGGTCGCTCAACACCTCATTTGCTTCGCCGATTTCTTGGAATTTCGTCGTCGCGTCCGACAAATGAGGATTGCGGTCGGGATGCCATTTGAGAGACAGCGCGCGATAAGCACGCTTGATTTCCTCCTGGCTTGCGCCTCGTTCCACACCCAATATTTCGTAATAATTCGGCATTTCTATAGCAGTATAATGTTCTATTTATATCAGATATAAGAAAGAACATAAATATGACACAATGTGAAAAGTTATATTGTGTTGAGAGAGAGAGGATAAGATGACGGAACCGCGAAACGCATTTATTTGTGGAACGGTTCGTAATTGCGAACAGTATTTAGACCGCGTGTTTGATAATATTCGACAATTGCAAACGCTTTTTAATGACACGCATATTATTCTTTATTATGACAACTCGAATGACAAAACTCTACTAAAACTTTCGCAGTATAAGGCGATTTATAACGACAAAATCAACATTATTGTGAATCGTGACCCGATGTCCAACTGCCGAACAGAAAATCTTTCTAAGGCGCGCAATTCAATCATAGAAGCAATGAACCATTATGTTGGCGCAAATACTTCTGAAAAATGGCCGTATTTCATTATGATGGATATGGATGATGTTTGTTCAAATAAATTGCGATTGGATGTTGTCCAACGCGCACTCGAACGAGAGGCGGAATGGGATACTATCAGTTTTAATCGTCCGAATTATTACGATATTTGGGCGTTGTCTATACCTCCATTCATTTACAGTTGCTGGGGATGGGATAATTCGCCAAATGTGGTCGATATAATTCGCAATTACATTATCAACCGACTCGACCAATTGCCTAAAAACGAATTATTAGAATGCCAGTCGGCTTTCAACGGATTCGCCATCTATAAAACCGACCCCTTCTTGAAATGCCGGTATGACTGGCTCATGCCGAAACAATACATGCCGATTCGCGAGTTAAGACAAAATCAGAAAGCATTGGGAAACCGGAACTCGTTCTCTCCGCTCGACCAACAAACAGATGAACCCGATTGCGAACATCGCGCATTCCATATGTCGGCCGTCGCCAATTATGGAGCGCGTGTAAGAATCTCACCGGAATTCATATTCGATTGAGTATATTTGTAAGCATTTATCTGCCGGGTCCAGTAATTCAGCGTGAGTTTTTCCAAATTGAACTCGCGGGTTCTGTATTCTTCCACCGTGAGACGCAGAAGTTCTTTTGACACATCTTTCCACGATTTTACAATCAATACTGGCAATCCTTCAAACATATCGTCGAGAGGAGTGCTTATCATAATCGGTATGCATCCTAAACAAAGCGCCTCCCAAGTTCTATGACAATCTAGACCCTCACCTGGCGGACTCACCACAAATGCATATTTGATTTGTTTATACCATGTTGTCAATCTAGCCACACGCTCTGGTTCGTAATACACCAAATCACGTGGTATCTCATCATACGCGGTTTGACGTCTGCCTCTCTCAATCTCAAAATGAAATGTTGTGTAAGCCATCATTTCCCTCTCGTAAAATGGACGCCCCTTGGATGCAACGGCTTCCAATAACTGTTCTTGTATATTCGGAGCAGTAATCGACGGACCCCAGAATTCAACCCTCTCCGACATCGTATGATAATCCAGTCCAATCGGCAAATAACGCAGTTTCGGAAAAGAACTCGGCGACAATACCAAATTCTGCGAAAACCAGACCACTAGATATTCCGAATTGTATAATTTGGCGAATTTTTCGAATTCTAATACCCCCAACGGAATTTGCGCGTCGCTATCACCGGAAACCAATATGAACCGGCGATTTATACGGTCCAGCCAATTATCCACAAAATCCGCCAATGCCAACGAACAAACGTAGATTGTGCAAGGCCGGTCCGCATT
>RHAI01000108.1 GCA_010028705.1 bacterium | reverse complement strand
TCCGAGTACAGCGTTGGATGTGAATGGGACGATAACTGGTACGACGATTACGGGAACTCACACTGGGACGTGGAGTGGGAGTGCCATTGGGGTTGCCGGAGGGGGAACCGGAACGACTACGGCATTTACGCAAGGGTCCGTCCTCCGGGTACCACGTTCGAAGTGCGAAAAGACGCATCTGGGGCTCTTGGACCGATTGTGTGGATACACAATAATTCAGGAGTTGGTAACGCAGGGGCGGCCCTGGATTTCACGACTTGGAGTATTAATCCACAAGTCCGCTTGTTGGCTACAGACGCAGGGGGTGGATATTCCCATTTGGCCATTTTGACTGGAGCAAACGGAACGCTCAGTGAAAAGCTGCGACTATTGTATGATGGCCGCTTAGGCATCGGGACGTCGACCCCGGCCAATTACGTGTCAGTGTCTGGTAACGCATCGATTGGTGTCGGGTATATTGGAACCGCCGCGCCAACGAATGGCTTGATTGTAGAGGGGGGTGTCGGTATTGGTACCTCCAACGTTCCGGCTGGATCTAAACTCAACGTGGTGGGGGGGTCGTTTTTCCTCAATACGAGTACGAATCAAAGTACGGAGGGCACGACAATTAAATCGCCCGACGGTACCTGGGTAAACGTATGCCCGTCGGTCGGAAATGGTAGTTGGGGGAATCTTTCGGCGGCGGGGGACAGCGCCATAATATTTGGACGGTCATCTGTTGATACGGGGTCATTGGTGATTGCTCCGTGGCATACTGGATCTGGCAAAGGAATTAAAATTATGGCGGATGGAAAAGTGGGAATTGGGACGACAACTCCCGCAAACACGTTGGATGTGAATGGACAAGTTCGGATCGCACAGCATTTGATACCCTCGGTGGGTTCTGCAGCAACAAACGGTATTGTTTGGCCGAGTGATCCGGGTGGGGGTGGGGGCGATCTCGCTTGGTTAAAATATTACGTTGATGGAACGGGAGAAGATACCAAGCTTCAAATTGGTATATCTAATGACGCCGACGATGATATCGAGTTTTATCAAGCTGGCGCGGCCAGAATGAATATTTATAACGGCAACGTGGGGATTGGGACGGCAGCCCCCGCTTACCCGCTGGATGTGAACGGCACTATTCGGAGTTCAAGCGGTGGGTTCGTTTTCCCTGATGGTACGACGCAAACAACAGCGGCATCGTCGTCTTCGGCGGCGGCACCCAATGGACAAACAGGAACCACCTATACATTGACATCGGCAGATAATGGCAAAGTAATTACTTTAAATAACGCGTCTGCGATTACATTAACTTTGCCAGCATTGACGGCGGGATTTAATTGTATGATTGTTCAATTGGGAGCCGGTGCTGTGACGATATCAGGGAGTGGGGTAACAATATACAATCGCAATGGGTTAACTCAGACGGCGGGACAGTACGCCGTGGTGACTATTGTGTATTTGACTTCGTCCACTGCGGTAACAAGCGGAGATATGCAGTAATGTGCGGACGTTATTTTCGTACGGCCGTCCGATGGATTGCAATATGCTGCGTCGTGGCAATCGGGCATGACACCAGTGCGGTAAGCGCGTTTCCGGCTATTGCAGGCCCCCCATCGATACCGGTTCGTCAGTATTACAGCAATGCCCTAAATTTTGATGGAACCAATGATTATGTTTACGTTCCTAGGATGATTTCTGATAATTTCACGATTGAATTTTGGTTCAAAACCAATCAGGCAAATGTGGGTGGAGGCGCATGGTACAACGGCGCGTCGTTGGTTTGGGCCGATGTCGCCAATGTAAAAAATGATTTTGGGTCGTCAATTGGGCAAGGCTACGCACAGTTTGGAATCGGTAATCCGGATACTACGGTGAGTTCGACATTGCCCGTAAATGACGGATGCTGGCATCATTTTGCGGGGGTTCGTGACAAAACAAACGATATCATTCGTCTCTATATTGACGGGGTTCAGAATTCAAGTAGTTCCGCAGGTGGCGTACAATCGCTAACCGATCCTGGGAACATCAATATTGGCGGGGGGAGTTATTATTTCAAAGGCAGTATTACGGAAATTAGGATTTGGAATGTGGCTCGGACTGCGAGTGAAATACTTGGGAACATGTATAACCCTGTGCCTGTGGCAAATTCAACGTTAGTGGCTTATTACTCCTGCAATAAGGGAATTCCGAGTGGCACAAATTCAGGTTCAACGTTATCAGATCTTAAAGGCACCAATAATGGGAGTATGGTCGGCTTTGCGATGACCGGAAGTTCATCAAATTGGGTCAAAGTATACGACCCCATTTTCCCATTGGATAATATTACCTCGGCCGCAACTGCTGCGTATTCATTTAGGCGCTTGAAAAGTAGCTATACTGGTAAAGCGGTTCGTGTTCGACGAGGGTCGGATTCGGCGGAAGCGGATATTTCTATGGATTCGTTAATCAAATTTAAAAATGGTAATGCCTATTATGGTGTTGATGGAAACAGTACGGCCACAATCACAAGTTCCGGCTCGAGTGGTTTAAGTGTTGGGAGTACATTGACGTTTAAGACTTTTTTTTCTGGAACATCCTGTTACGTAAAAATTTGGTACGACCAAAGTGGAAATGGAAAAGACCTGTCCCAATCGACGACCTCATATCAACCTCGAATTGTTAATAGTGGCACTCTTGATAGTGAAAATTTTAGGCCGTTTATTCGTTTTTTTGGCACACCTGGGTCAAGTGTCAGGAATAATATTGATTTGAGTTTAGCGATGACTACTGTGGGAACGGTGTCCACTGTGATGCGATTAGTATCCGGAAGCGATGGGTTTATATTAAGCGATGGGGGTAGCTTCAACTACCATTCGAATAATATCTCGGGTCAAGTAAAATTGATTGATAGCATGAATGCTTCAACGAGTGTTTCGGGTGGGACGGTATGGTCTAATGGGACATCCTATAGTCCAACATCAGGCGCTCCGTGGCCGAGTGCATTGTCCATTATTACTCTCTTGCCAAGTACTCCGGGAACAGGAACAACATGGGGAAATCTTGGTAGTGACCGGGTTACATGTCATAACATGAGCGGTGGAAGTGGGTATTGTGAACTTGCTGTTTTTTCAACAGCACTATCTACCGCCGAGCGCCAAGTCATCGAGAAAGATCAAAGCGGATTTTATAATATCGCTCTAGCGTATTAACGATTACCCTGAGATGACGGTGTGGAGAGTGAGAGTTGAGATGACGCTGTGTCAAAATTCTGGTAGAGTTTTGGGAA
>RHAI01000107.1 GCA_010028705.1 bacterium | reverse complement strand
GGTGTCGGATCCGACACCGGATCGGTCCTGTTATGATTTCCTGTCGACTATTAATTATTTCAAATTTGTAATTATTTTACAGTTTCCAGTGTCAATTTTGTATTTAAAAAAATCGCAATTTTGTTTGATTTAACAATAAATAAGTGCTACTTATGATCTTAATCACGGCAGGGAGGGAGATAGTCGGGTGATCTGGTCTAGTTGGGTAACCACGCCCGCACCCAATACAGTCAGTTCTAATCAATCTAGATCCAGCGAGATCAAGCGGAAACAGTAGTGAGTGTCAAAATACGGAGGTCCACATGGCTAATATCGGATCAGTTCAATTTTCGATGTCGGGGTACAAGATGTCCACCCCGTCCCCAACACAATCAGCTCGGGACCAGCGGCGCGATAAGTATGGCGGGCAGCCACCGTCTGAATCCCCCAGTTCCCCACCGATTCGTGGCCCGTTGCTTAACTTTCTATGTGGGGGAGTGGGTGGTTTGGCCGAATTTCCGATTCGATCCGCCATTGAAGTGACTAAGAATCGCTCGCAATTAGACGGGTGTACGTCGACAAAGGCATTCTTTGGGATATTACACGAAAAAGGACCCAGCGGTTTTTTTCCATTTGCGACGAATACGGCGACGGTTCGTTTTTTTCAGCGAGGGGGCTTGTACGCGCTGACTGAATCAAATTTGGACAGGTACCAAAAAAATATTCTTGGATTTGGTTACGAGTTGTTGGTGACCTCGATTAATCAAGTCTTGACTGTAAATGCCTCCGTCAAACAGTCCGACATTGGGACGTCGGGGCTTGCGTTTTTAAAACGGCAGTACGATACCTTTGGCGTCAAAGGGATCGTGACCCCATGGTTGGCGGCGCGCAATCTGATGTTTTTAGAAGTTTATAACAGTTCGAATCAGGCGCTCAGAGATTATCGGGAAAGTAATCCCATTTTAGCTGCGGCGGCTAGCGCGTTTTCCGCGACAATTATTAGCCATATTTTCGACCCTTCGGCAACCTTCCAGACTCGGTATCCGGCGACCCGCGTGATGGATGTGCCGCGGCAGCTTTATTCCCGAGGGGGGATAAAGGAAGTGGTCGGCCGTGGGTTGATGCTTCGATTAGCGTCTGTTGGAACCGGTGTGATGGTGTCAACGGCGGTCGGACATATCGCTAAACGCGCGATCGAAGATACGGAACTATAGCGTCAAACAGTTGACGATTTATTTTACGGAGGTATTTGTATGTTAGGGCATATTCGACCGTTTGTTTTTCCGCTGGCGACCTCTAATTTGATCCACACGGCGCGTAAGCCTGTATCTCATGTCATTCGATATAAAGGTCGCAAGGAGCCCCACTATATCCCCGGGACACCAAATTCAGTAATAAAGTTAGGTTTTGCTGATTCGGGGGTTGGAGGTCTGGTCTTTATGCTGCATGTACTCGACCATTTCAAGGAAAAGTTTGATGAGTACGCCTCGAAGTATCATGTTAATTTTGCATTAGTCCACCTTGGGGATGCTCACAACGCCCCTTATGGAACAAAAAGTCGGGATGAAATTAATCGCCTCACACGAAATTTATTGAGCCACCTTGTTCGAGAAGAAGATTGTAAAATTAATGTCATTGCATGTAACACGGCATCCACGACCTGGGATGCATCTTCCGAAAATTGGGCGAAACATTCGCTGGGGCAGAGTCACGTTTTTCCGATTCTAAATGATTCCGCGAGAGAGCTCTACGATCAAGCATTGCGGCCATTTGTGGATCGAATGATGAGTCCTCCGAAAGAGTTGCATGTTGGAGTGTTGGCGACCCAAGCCACCACGAAAAGTCAGCAGTTTCCAAAATTGTTATCCGAAATTCATTCGGATCGCTTTCCAAAAGGAGCCTACACGGTCGTACTTAATAGTGAATCTCACAATAAGCCACAGGTATTTTCCGGGAAAATACCTGTGGCTTCCGGGTCGGGGACCGAACGGGACATTCTAAGTTCGATTCAAAGAAATACCCATGACGTTCCGGTCCTATATGTCCATACCCATGCGCCAAAAAATTGGGTGAGTGTCATGGAAGGTAAAGTCCCCGGTGACATCGACCACGAAGTGAGGTCGGAGATCCAGTTGTTTCACAAACAATCCGATGGGCATTTTTCGAAAATTAAAACGGTGGGATTGTTTTGTACTCATTACCCCTTTTTGGAACGCCAAATCGATACGGCATTGACATCGCTCGGTGCTTCCAAGACTCATTTTGTCACCCAAGGCCCATTAATCACGGATCGATTGATACGGCCATCGATTGAGTCGTTACTCGGTGGGAGTCAATATCCCAAACGAATCCAGCCTATATCCCTAGAGGATGTACGGTTTTCGGTAAAATCAATTACCACGGGAAATCCTGATTTGGATGTTGACATCGCGTCATATCGAACCGCCATGAAGGTGGCCAAAGTTATTGCGCCCCAATTATCGGATCGTGTCAATTTTTCGCTGATGAATCCAATTCAGTCGTATCGTTTTTTCAAATCAACTGAGGGGAAATAATATGCACATCTCTGCGATCAGCCGATTCAGTCCAATCGTACTTACTACATTGAAAAAACATGCGAGTTTGAGTACTGCGCGATCAATTGAAAAACCAATCCCTATTGTCGATGAATCCCAAATTTCGGTATATCGATCATTGCGTGACCAAGTCAATTTTGTATCAAGTCTCCCGGCACCAACGGCCCCCATCGTGTTTCCAAATGGATTCGCGATTATGCCGACGGCTGCGAGTGGAGGAGGGGATATCCGATGCGCCATGGACTTCGCCTTAAATTTAAGTCAGATGGGTGTCGTTGGTATTAAAGTGATTATCCTTGAGGGGCCAAATCGTGGGGAAAATGATCACATTATTAATTCGGTGTTGCGCTCTCCTAAATATGAAAATATTCCCGTATTCAGAGCCGCTGATTTACCTGCCGATTTTGTAGTGCCTGATGTGATATTGGCGGGGCCAGGTGCAAATAAGGACACCGAAGGGCGTATTGGCCGGCTGTTCGCTAATTATTCGCCGCAACCCTCGTATCACTATCTTCAAATGGAAGAGCCGGGGTTTATCAGTGGCGCCTATAAATTTGCCAAGGGTTCCGAAAAAAAAATAGGGCTGGGAATATATGATTTTGAATGGGGATTACCAGTACAAGCTGGGTTAGGGCGACCGATCGCCTCACTTGTTGACCAAAATCCAGCGCGATTATTGGACTTGAACAACCATTGGCTCCGTGATCAGCTCCTAAAAGGACAGGCTC
This sequence comes from bacterium, assembly GCA_010028705.1. GTDB lineage: Bacteria > Margulisbacteria > Marinamargulisbacteria > SXXA01 > SXXA01 > RHAI01. Next base: position 133 of record RHAI01000107.1, on the reverse strand, counting down.
CGGAGGGCTACGCCTCGAACTCATTGACTGCGTTAATTTACCATCATATTGATTATGTATTTGCTCGATCGGTGTATATGTTGGCATCGGCATTAAAAGACAATGAAAAACATATTGATATCGTGGCAAAAGT
>RHAI01000106.1 GCA_010028705.1 bacterium | reverse complement strand
TGACGGCGGTCACCGACGGAGAAATCGTATCATTGGTTACGGACACGGACCCAGCACGAGTAGTGTTTCCGGCCCGATCGACCGCATCGACGTCGATGGTGTAGCGGGTATCCGACACGATGCCCGAGGATCGATTAAATGAGAGAGTCGCCGGGTTTTGGGTGGACACGCCGGTGGTGACATGGCCAGCGGTGTCGGTCACGTACCACATCAATTGCTCAAAGCCACTTAAATCGACGCCGGTAGTGATGGAAATGGTCACTGGGGAACTATTGAAATTATGAATGCTACCGGATGGTGTCGAGGGTGAAAATTGGACAATGGCCAAGGGCGTTTGATCGACGATCAGAGTCCGACTTGTGGTTGGCGACAGGTTTCCTGCGGCGTCGCGCACCGATGCGGCGATGGTATGACTGCCCTCGGCGAGAGTCATGGATACGGACTGGGTGCCGTTGGTGGTGACCGATGGCTGAGTCACCGCATCCACTGCAATTCGAAGCGCCGTATCGGGTTCAGAGATCACGGTGAAATTGACCCCATTGGAGCGAGTGGCCGACGGCGCTCCGGTGAACGTCGGTGCGGCAGGGGGAATGGTGTCAATCGTCCACCCGGAGCCCCGGAACGGGAGCATCGGATTGCCAGCGAGATCCACGAGTCCAATCACCTCAATGACGCTGGCCCCGTCGTCGCCTGATCCAATGAGAAGCATGGCCGTCAATTGGGTGGCATTCCGAGAGACGATGGTTCCCGTCACGATGCGTCCCGATGCCGTGATAAGATTGATCGTTGGCACGGTGGCCAAGGAGGTGGCTTCACTGATCGTGAGCGTCACTCGATAGGTACCGGCTGCAATCGGATCCACTCCGGATCGCTCCATCGATACAATCTGCGGTGCGGTCACATCGACCGTGATGGGAACCGTCGTGCTGAGGGATACGTTACCGGCCCGGTCGATCGCGGTGATGGCGATGCGATGGCTGCCCTCGGTCAATGGAATATCGATATGGGTGTGGGCGGCCGTTTGGGAGACGGTGGACTGGTGAATATCGTCCACGGTAATTGAAATCGTGGTGCCCACTTCGGCCGTAATGTCCAGACCGAGTTGGGTGGATGTAATGGTTGGCCCAATGGGTTGAGTGATCGGAGCGACAGGGGCCACGGTATCGACGCGGATATCTACACTCGGACCACGGGTGTGATTCCCGGCTCCGTCCACAACGCTGCATTGGATGATGTAGGTTCCATCGGTCGTTAATCCCTCAGCCTGTCCAAATAAAAAATGGCCGGCTAACGACTGGCGGGGACCTCAGCCGAAAAATATTGAATTCCGCTCGGATCTGCTGCCACGTTGAGGGTCACAGTGACCGGAGTCACCTGAGGATTTATTTCAGAATGATTCAGATGCGATGATTCAATGGATTGAATATCAGGTGGTGTCGTATCCACCAGGATCGATTCAGTTGCCAAGGCCGACTGATTCAGTGCGGCGTCGGTCAGCATCATGGACAGCTCGTGATTCCCTTCCTCGAGTGTGATTCCGACTGGGTAAGGCGACGATGTCATTGGGGTGTTTACCAGCACATTCCCGTTATCCCGGAGAGTCAACTGACACCCCAATTCCCCAACAATCGTTCGTGTGATTTGACTGGAATTGCTGATTGCGTTGGCCGACACAACCGTCGGGGTAGCGGGAGGTATCGTGTCGACCCGATAGCCGTTGGTCTGATACGGCACCGACGTGTTTCCGGCGAGATCGACAAGTCCAGAAACGTCGATTCGGGATTGGCCATCGTCCCCGGGCAGGAAGGTCACCGAACCGACAAAATGAGTGGCCGAGTCCGGAGTGAGTGATACGGGTCGTCCCAATCCACTCGCCGTGAACACGGTCACGACGGGCACCCGATTGGATTGAAGCGCTTCGCTGATGGTTAAATCGATGGGATACACGTTGGCACTGACTGGGGACGATTGAGATAAGTAAGAACGAATGACGACGGGTACCGTGATATCGACGGTCACGGTCTGCCGTGACTCCCGGGAGAGGTTACCGGCCGAATCAGTCAGCGTGGCGGTGAGTGTGTGAGCGCCTTCCCCGAGGGTCAATTCCACGCTCTGAGGTGACGTGGACAGTCGAGTGGTTCGGACAACAGTCCCGTTATCAGATAGTGCCAGCACGGCCCCCGTTTCGCCGCTAATGGGCAGCGAATAGGCTGTCGACGTGGCCCACTGATTTGAGGTGCCCAGGTCCGGCGCGTCCGGCGCGATGGTATCAACGAAATAGCCATCCAGGTCACGATGAGGGCCCTGGTTTCCGGCCGTGTCCCGGAGTCCGTCGATTTGAATTTGGGATGCTCCATCATCGCCGGATTCAAATTGAACGGTCCCCAGGATGGTTTGGGATGTTAACTGGGTTAATGTTACCGGTCGTTGGGTGCCCTTAGCCGTGATACATCGCACCGTGGGAAGTCCATCTAATGGGATGCTTTCGCTAGTTGAAAAATAGATTGCGTACTGATTGGCACTGACCGGTGATGCCATGCCCATACTCATCGTGACGATGGTGGGCGGTGTCAAATCGACAACGACGGAACACGCCGCGATGTCGGAGATATTCCCCGCCGAGTCCATTAATTGGGTTGAGAGCGTATGGTCCCCTTCATCAAGGGTGAGCGACCCATCGGCGGATCCGTTAATCATTGGGACCGTTAGAACCGGATGGCCGTTATCGCGGACAATCGCGGTGCTGTTCGATTCTCCGGTGATGCGAACCGTGACATGAGTCGTCGGTGAGATGGGCGTCGGGGAACTGATGCGGGGTGCCTCTGGGGCGGTGGTATCAATGATGAATGCGGGCCCTGAGTAATGAGCGCTGGTATTTCCGGATTGATCCATAATCCCGTCAATGGCTACTGTGGCCGGGCCATCATCTCCGGGGAGCACCGTGACATGGCCGCGACCTATTGTTCCGGAATAGTCGGATAGGACTACCGGGCGGGCTCCCCCTGAGGCAGTCCATACGACAACAGATGGTACCATCGCCGGATTAACAATTTCACTGACAGTAAATGCGATGGGGTATGTGTTGGCACTAACGGGGGACGACGAGGGGATCACGAGGTCGCTAATGCTGGGAGGCGTGAGGTCGACGCGTACCAATTGCGAGGTGATTGGAGATGAATTTCCGGCAGTGTCGACCAATGTCACATTCAGTGAATGGGTCCCTTCAGTCAAGGTTAGTGGGACGACCCGAGAACTACTGGACATTAGGGTTGAGGCAATAATTCCCCCATCGTCCCGAATGTCCACCCGAGTGCCGGCTTCCCCGGATAGACTCAAATAATAGTTGCTGGAATTGGTCAATGGCGCTGCCGAGGTGATCGTTGGTGCAACTGGCGCGACGGTATCTACAGTGAAGGCTCG
>RHAI01000105.1 GCA_010028705.1 bacterium | reverse complement strand
CGTCGCTGTTTTTTTTCTACGATTACCCGTTCGCGAGGCGGGGCCTTTCCCAGTGGGTAACTGGTCCGCGGACCGTGAGCGTTCAAGAGATTGGCTTGCCCCGACACTTGCGACTCGACTGTCTGCCGATTTAGGCCGAACAGACGCTTGAAAAACGTTGTATGACAATCTTTCCGGCATCTTGCGGCTAACGCTATCAGAGGAAGATTTGAGCGCCAAAGTGGTTCGGCCTGACGAATCAGGCGTCGCTGTTTTTTTTCTACGATTACCCGGTCGCGAGGGGGTGCCTTTCCCAGAGGGTAACTGGTCCGCGGACCCGGAGTGTTCAAGAGATTGGCGTGCATCAATTGAATATGAATGGTCGAACAACGCTGAGGTAGAGATCGATGATAAGGATAGGCTACTTGATGAATTGCGCCGAAGTATATGATCAGATCCGTCAGAATCATCGGAAACAGTAGGTGAACCGGAGATGGCTGTTTCAGCGGACGATTGCACCTCATGGGGTGTGGGTATCACTTTGTAGTGCTGGGATAAACACCCCAACACCGCCTGAAAATACATTTCGTGCTGGGTCTTGGGTTGGCGATCTCCCCCCGCTATTTTTGCAAGACGGCTATTAATATCGGTGTCGTCGAGAGTCTCAAAGGCGCTGTCCACCGCCTGATGCAGCGGCCCCGTTTTTACCCCGTTATTGAACCGGTAATCGTTTCCAAAATCATTGTCAGCGACACGTCGCGTCGCCTCAAGTAGGCGGTTCACGTTCTCAGCGAACACTTGGATTTCCTGGATGTCCTGAGGCACGATTTCCCAGCATCAATCGCCCGCGCCTCCGTATCAAAATCAACCGCCAATAATTTCGGCGCCTCTTCTGACACGTTACAGGGTACCGAGGACTGCTTCCGGCTCTGAACATAACGTGTAATCTGTTCGACCGGTGATCCATATTTCGCTGTGGGACCCAGAAAATCAGCGAAACTTGCCGTGCCAGACACGGCAATCATCCTAGGCGACGGATATGACTGGCCGCCACTGATGGGTGATACTTGGTCGATTATTGCGTCACAATTCGGACCATCAATTGAAATGGTAACCACACACTACAACTTCCTCCCCTAGACCTTTCAAAAACCGCAGGTTGTCAATGATGCCCTAAATGGGCGGAAAATTCAATATTCGAAGTGACGACTGGAGCGCCCCCCCGGCCGGGGGGCTCACTGGACCGTCTCAGGTCCGGCGACCTCCTGCCTGACTTTCGACAGCAGTTGGGAGAATCGGTAATAGTAATTTGAAACCTGAATCCGAACTTTGCGAATCGCTTGTAGGGGACGAGGACCGTGATGATGTCGAACCACACATATTCGCTAATGCTCTATTGACTCCTTTGAAGAAACCGCGTTTACCCAGACTTTGAGTATCGTCTTCGTCTACAAGTGGAACGTATCCTGTCGTCTGAACCAAAGCTTGGGGAAACCCAGGCTTTATCTCTTCTAACTCAATTAGGTCGCCTGAACTCCGCACACTGTGATCAGAATTTGACCCCGACCGGCGTATTTCGTCATCGTCGCTCGAATGGCCATCTTCCAATTCTGAATCGACTGTGCTAGGTCGACTAATCGTAAAAGGGTTAAGCTTAGATGGCGGGGCTGATGTTGGCAGAGGGGATGGTAATAAAGTCGAACCAATCTGACTATGATTTAAGCTTGGGCCCTGGGTTGGGTTTCGATTCTCCGTAGCACCTGTCCCGAGGACGCGGCTCCCACCCAGATTGGTTGCCAGTTGTGACGCGCCTCGAGAACAAACTGCTGGCGGTATTGGTAAAGGCGCCCCAGCACCTGTTCCGGCGACGCGGGTTTCGGCGGGTTCATGTTGCGTCGGTGGCGGTGGAGGTAGTAAGAATGAACCGCTGCCCGAGCGAGTGAATTCACCATCAAGGTGACTATCGCTGTGCGACGCCACCGTCGACAGGTCGTCGTCGGAGTGGGTCTCCGAGTGACTGGATTCACCACCAAGGTGACTACTGTTTTCCGACGAGGTCGTCGACCTAGACTCCAGCATTGCAGGATCCTCGTCCAAATTAACCGTGCCCCCACGTCGGCCCTTGGACCCTTGATTCGATAACAGCGGAACTACATGGGGACCTTTTGAACCCATAGATTCAGCCACCGAACGTCTACCATCACGGTCAGTCCCCGAACGTTTAACCGAAGGAATAACACCTGACTGGAAATTTTCACTATCACTTTGGCGTTTCACATATAGATCTTCAAATTGTCCAGAATAAGTCTCAACTTGTGTATCAACGACATTCTTAACCGCCGCGAAATACACCTCGTGTTGGGTCATGTCCGTGATATCTCTACCCACCAAAAAGTTCCGATTCGTTGCGGTCGATTTTCCATCGAATGCCTCATCAGCGGCAAGATCCAAAGGTTTCAAGACGCTGGTATTGCCATGTAACGAAAACTCGCGGTCGACCTGTTTCAACGTATCGATCATGAGTTGCAACCTACCCATAAGTTTCGACAGCTCCGATAATCGCTCAATTGACGCGTCAAGTTTAGTTTTAATTTTCAATCCCTTTATGGCGTCTCTCAGTTCCGTATCCACCCGCGTCGCGATGACGTCGAGATGATAGGCCACCACCACCGGTGCTAAAATGCTGGTTTTAAGTTCAATATCATCTTGCGAACGCATCGCATCTTCAAACGCGGCACGTAGGACCGTGCCGTTGTACCGCTCCCCAGTGCCAACATGTATTCGATCCGCAACCGTGGTGAGCGCCTCGTTATCAACCACAAATTTCGATTCACCATCAATCGTCACAGGGTTCAAAAAGGCTGTTTTGGATTCGACACCGAGAGTCGCAGATGGGTCCACTACAAAGTAGTGCGAATCGACAGTTGACGACCACGCGAGAAATTTCGAGGCCGCGGCCGGCGAAAGGTCGAGGCTCGCTTTAGAAATAATTGAATGAATCACAGTGGGTTACCCCTCCAACAGTATTTTTCACGTAGTCTACACCCAATCGGCCAATCGGCGCAATTTTAAAATAACTGGTTTACCGGGTAATCCCCGTGGGATGGGCGCCACCCCGAGCGATCACTCGCTAAAAAAATAATGGGTAGCCGGTTGCGGCGAGTTTTGGGTATGATTCCGACCTTCACGACCACCTTATCATGACTCATTGACGTCGACTGGAGCCCACACGATGCCCACGATCCTAAACCGATTACCATTTATTGCCCTCATGGCCCTCATGGCGGCAGCCCCGATGACCGCATGTCGTCGCCCCGCCTCCGATCCGTCGCATACGTTGAAATTGCGGCTGAGTGGGGAACCCAACGTGTTGAATCCGGTCCTGGCCACCGATGCCTATTCGGCCCAAGTGGCCGGAGTCATTTTTAACGGGCTATTCCGGGTGAACGAGTCGCTGAA
>RHAI01000104.1 GCA_010028705.1 bacterium | reverse complement strand
GGGAGTCCATGGACTCCCAATTCCGGTTGAATCGTATCAATAATCAATGGGGTCAGCGTGACATTGGCCGTATTGCCCGCCCGGTCCAAAAGAGTGACGGATACGGTGGCCAACCCTTGACGATCGGTTGGGGTGATCAGTGAGGTGACCCACAGGGCCTGCCCATCGATACGGACATCCACCGGATGATCCCATAATAACGCGGATGCCGACGCGATCGTTTCAGACGCCTGTAACTCAATCTCCCACGGCCCTGCCGCGTGGGGGACAGCCGTGATTATCGGTTTGAGACTGGGAGGCACCGTATCAATGATGACGGGAACCGTCGCCATACTGGCCCAATTCCCCGCGGCATCCGAAACCGTCACCATCATGGTGGCAGGGCCCTGAACGTCCGAGGTCGCAATGTCGCCGACAATCGTTAGGGTACGGTCACTCGTTGTCACCGCCATCGGCCGTTCATTCAATACGACGGACGCTGAACTTACAGCCTCGGAAACGCTCAGCGTTACCGACCACGGACCCGCCCGATGAATAACCGGAGCCGAACCGCCGCCAATAACGGGGCGAATCGTATCCACAATCGCTAGCGGGAACGATTGGGTGGACGAGTTGTGGGCAAGATCCTCCATTGTCACGCGAAGTGTTGCCAGCCCCTGAGGGTCGTCAGGGGTGATCCCCCCCACCAACCGAAGCGCATCCCCCGCCACAGTGACCGCCACCGGTTTGTCATTACATATCGCCGATGCCGTCACCACCGATTCGGATAATCGAAGGTCCACCTGCCACGGGCCCTCGCCACGGGATATCGGTTCGGGGAGTGCCACAATGTGGGCGCCCTGGGTGTCGATCGTCATGATCGATTCCGTTGATTCGGCGACATTTCCGGCCACATCGGTTACCCGAAGGTGGGCGATCACTGGACCTTGAGCGTCAGCGGTCGTAATCACCCCGAACAGGATCACATCACTGCCCACTACGCTCACCGACGTCGGGTGGCCCGAAATCGTTGCCGATGCCGTCGATACCTCTTCGGAGATCGGAAAGCGGACCATCCACGGCCCCACGGATTTGACCGCTGGTTCGGATTCCATCCGCCCAATACGAGGGGCAATCGTATCAATATAAATCGGTGATGAGGTCTGGGTGGATCGATTCCCCGCGTCGTCAATCAATTCCACGACGAGTGTGGCGAGGCCCTGAGGGTCATCCGCCGACACGACGCCCGACACCCGTAACGTCCGATCGTCGACACCGACCGCCACCGGGCGACCATTCAATGTGGCCGTAGCCGTGGCCACCCGTTCGGATAAATACATAGCGGTGGACCAGGCCCCTACCCGTTGATGAATCAGCGGGGCCATCGTCTCTAATTCCGGGCGAATCGTATCAATAAAATAGCCCGCTTGGGTCATCACCATCCCGTTCCCCACGCGATCACTGACATCCAGCGTTAAGGCCACCGGGCCTTGGACACTATCACTCGGAATCACACCCATCAGCACCACCTCACCACTCGCGGTGGACACCGACATATCGCGTTCCAGGGTCACCGGGCCAATCGCCGCGTGATTCACGGTCACAGGCTCGGAAAAGCGAACCCCGAATTGCACGGGACCGGCGATCAATTGGGGCGACCGAGCCGTGATCCCCTGACAGGTGGGAGCCGTGGTATCAATCGTGATGGTCATGGTCGAGGATGCGGTATTTCCCGCGGGATCCATCGCGATAACCTGAACCGGAACGTCACCGTTCCGAGCCGTACGGGGAATGGACAGGTCAAACCGGCTCATCTTCCCCTCACGCGCGACTTCGGTCATCGGAATTCCATCAACGGTCACGGAGATCGATGCAATGTCTTCCGAAAATTCAGCGTCGAGGGTCATCCGACCCACACCCACGGACGATGGGCATCGCCATGCCGTGATCTGAGGTGGGATGCGATCCAGCCGCCAATGCGATGAGGTCATCGACGTGCGGTTTCCCGCCAGGTCAGTCGGGTTCAGGGTCAGATCATAATCGCCGTCGGGGAAAGTGGACGGAACCCACACCCGATACGACCGATCGCTTAACCGTTCCGATGCCATGTCACGACCATTGGCCTGTGCCGTCAGGGACGCGATGGATTCAGAGGCCGTCACGGTAAAGTCAATCGCCGAGGCGTATCTCGGGCTGGGTAACCCATCGATCGTCGGGGCTTGGGTATCAATTCTGAGCGTCCCCAACACCTGACGTCCCACGTTACCGACGCGATCCGTGGCCGCCCCACTGAGCGTGTACGTACCCATATCTCCCGGTCGAACGGGGATGGTCGCCACCCAGTATCCGTCGCGAGACGTCACCGAAAGCGGGGCATCGCCTAACGTAATCGACGGGGTGCTCACCCATTCCGTCACCGAAAGGGTCACCGTCAGATCACCGGTACTGACCGGATGGCCCGGCGGGGATACCCAGGTCAGGGTCGGAGCAATCGTATCCACACGCCATGGTTGTCCTGTAATGACGAATGGATTTCCCGCCGCATCGTGGACTCGGATGGACACTGTCACCGGACCTTGAGGCTGCTGATCGGTAATCGGGTAAATCAGCGTCAAGGATGACCCATTCAGGACTTGAAGTCCGTCCGGCAGCACGGAATCAATACTAACCGGTTCGTTGATCGACACTCCGGCCGACGCACTCCCCGCACCCACGACGACCGGCTCCGGAACAGTCGCAACGGGGGGCAATCGATCAACGATTCCATTCCACGTTACTGATGTCTGATAGCCGGCCATATCGTGAATCCCTGGAATGAGAACCGTGAGGGGACCGCTATATCCATTCGGGACTGGGATGGACACCCGCCACTGAGTATCGGAGATCTCAACCGACTGTAATCGATCGGCAACGTGGGCCATTACCGGTCCGACAATGGGTTTGGACATCCGACCCGAAAGAATGACGGTGTTGGCGCTGACCCACCCCGACGGGGTAATCTCGAGAGTTGTAATTGGATTGACGTCCCAGGTCACCGTCTGAACCGATGACCAGTCACTGGCATTGGCCAATGAATCGATCGCACACGCGGAGATATAATTGACACCCGGCACCAGCGTGTTGACCGTCACGGCAATGGGGGCATCGCCAATCCCATCCCGCGTGAGGCACTGGCCATTCACTGACACCACGAGTTGGGTGCAATCGCGGCCGACGAGTGTCACGCACAACGTGTTGGCCGACACAATCGACGAACTCACACTGAGCGACGGGATCGCCGGAGCCACGGTATCGAACCCAATAATAGCCGATGGCGCACCAATCGATTGGCTACCTCCCTCAATCATGACATTACCCGCATCATCGGCCACCCCGAAACAGATCAGAGCCCCGGTTCCCACGAGTCCCATCGGGCACCGGATCGTGGATGTCACGACGGTCGGCGCGGATTGAACCACGGGGAACGTCGCCACAATTTGTCCCGACACCACGAGTTGCATCA
>RHAI01000103.1 GCA_010028705.1 bacterium | reverse complement strand
ACTATAGTTCTTTTTTGTAATATGTACCTTAGAAGTAATTAAATGGTACATTGGTTTTTCATCTGATTTTATTTTATCCATCGCTTTTTCGTTTTCTTCTAAAATTTGCAAATATTTGTTCACATATTTACCTGAATATCTTACTTCCTCTTCTTTTAGTCTTAGAAATTCCGGCGACCCGTATTTAATCTGAGGATTAAATTCGACCCTTATTTCACTTGAATATACTTTGGATTTCTCTGGATCAATTCGTATCCACACTAAAGATGATATTTCCGACATACCGGAACCAAATGAACTTTCTATTTCTGTTTCAATTGATGTATAATCAATCGGACCGTAAAGGTAAGGTGCTCTAAAAAATATATAATCATGAATCATAGTTCTACCGAAATCCACACCTTCCTCTTTTAGTTTAACTCCAGTTTTCAGTCCAGCTTCGCACAGAGATTGCATACCTTTGGGTTGTGTGTAATGTGTGAATACCAAAATGCCTTTTTTTACATCCGGTTTCAATATACACACATCCTTGTCTTTAAACAAAATATCACTTTCGAGAATTTTATCCACGGGGGGTGACCTAGATCTTGAAATTGAACTCGAATTTGAACGTGAAGGTGACCTGGAACTTGAACTGGAACTTGATCTTGAAGGTGACCTGGAACTTGAACTGGAACGTGAACTTAATCTTGATTTTAACATTAATTTCGCTTTTAATAAATCAGCACTGTTAATTCCGATTGCATCCATATTTGGTTTACCCATACCCTGACCTCCGCCTTTTTGTATACGACGCCTAGTTTTTCGAAATACACGAGACTTTCGTTTATTTGTTGGCATTTATAATATAACACGAGTTTTTTTACAGTCGCAATATGTGTAACATTACTTCTAAATATTTAGACAAATTCAGAGGGGTGTAGATTTCCCCTTAAGGGAGGGATTTAAAGGAAACCTTGGTTCACTCAAAGGAGGGATTTAAAGGAAACCTTGGTTCCCTTTTCCATTAAGGGAGGGATTTAAAGGAAACCTTGGTTCACTCAAAGGAACCTTGGTTCCCTTTTCCATTAAGGGAGGGATTTAAAGGGAACCTTGGTTCCCTTTTATATTTGTATACAATATAATGGAACTCGCAATACCTCTACTCGCAATGGGAGGATTATATATAGCAACAAATCAACAGAACACGGTCCAGTCGGGGTTTACAAACATGTCGCGCTTACCGAATGTGGATATTCCCGATCAAAATTTTCCCGATCTGCGTCCGAGTGAATCGGAACCTACATCCAAATTATCAACTGTCAATCAATATGACGGTCGCCGAGCATATACAGACAAGTTTTTTGCACCGCCCGTTGAATCTACCAACACCACAAAATATAATTCTATCACCGGAGAACAAGTGGACGAGAATTATTTTAGACATAATAACATGGTCCCGTTTTTTGGAGGTAACATCCGTACTCGAGCAATAGACGCAAAATCGTCGGAATCTATTCTGGATAACTATATCGGAGCGGGTTCCCAGATACAGTCCAAGCAAGAGCGCGCGCCCCTGTTCTCTCCCAGCGAGAACCAACAATGGGCGAATGGAGCGCCGAATACCACCGACTTCATGCGCTCCCGCGTGAATCCGAGCATGCGAATGGCAAATGTGAAGCCATTCGAAGAAGAACGGGTCGCCCCGGGTCTAGGTTTAGGATTCACAACCGCCGGAAGTGGCGGATTCAATTCGGGACTTATGGAGCGCGATGCCTGGCGCGAGAAGACGGTGGATGAGCTGCGTGTTGCGACAAACCCGAAATCCAGTGGCAATATGATATTGGACTATGCCGGACCGGCGAATAGCCACATTAAGAGAACCGCCGAACAGGGTATTCAGGAGAAAAACCGCGTGGATACCACATTCGAATTCACCAGTGATCGTTATTTCACCACAACGGGCATTGAGAAGGGTCCTACTATGCGCGCCTTCCACACGGAACGTGATATGGCGAGACCCGAAACAACAACGTCCTATGCAGGTGTCGCATCTCATGGCAATTCCACAATCTATGTGGCCCGTTCACCGCCGCTGGTGCGATGGGAAAGGGCAGTCCAACAGACTCGGATTATGGTATCAAAGCGAAAACTGCGTATCCGAATAATCGTTCCTCCAATTTTCAAGACAAGTATTTCGGTGCCGTTGGTGGTGCGTTCGGTGCCGCCGTCGCGCCGCTATTGGATGCCCTCCGTCCGTCGCGCAAGGAGAATACGATCGGTAATCTTCGCCCCTATCAGAATGCGAAATCCACAGTGAATGCTCCCTATTTGTTTGATCCTACACAGTTGGCGCCCAAGACGATCCGCGAGACCACTGAAGAATCTAAATTCCACATGAATATCAATGCGAATCAGCGCGGAGGAGGATATGCCACGTCCGACCATCAGCAAGCCAGCACTGCTCGTGCGACTACCGGTGATTTCTATTATGCAGGCGGTTCGAGTGCGACGAATGCGAAGGAGATGCGTCGCTTTGACGCCGAGCGGAACCAGAGAAATAATGATGTAAAATCCGCAACTATCCATGGGCGAATGGGTAATGGCAACACGAATGTATACAACGGAACCGTAAATATGTCGGCCAAACAGAGGGACTCGCAACTGCTGAATAGTCGCCCACTCACTCAGAAGGGTGCAGTGCCTACGCCGTCAGTCGACCAAATAGGTCGCGTTAGTGGCGCTGTGCCGCTCTACCAGACAATTCAAATGGATCGCAATACACCCGATATCATGAGCGCGCTACAGGGTAATCCATATGCGATTGCATATGCCCGATAAGGGGGCGAAGCCCCCTTTAACCCCCTCGTGAATGGAAATCAGGGATAACTATCTTTCGTCGAATAAAATATTAACAAACCACAAAGTGTGCGGTTGAAATTTGTAAATGGTGTAAATGAAGAACATTTACATAATACAAAAAACCCAACATGCTTGGTGTAAAGAAGAATGCGATTAGAGCGTCCAAGGGAAACGACAACTTAAATATAGTTGCTATACGCAAACTTCACAAGGGAACGAAAACTTTGAACTGGTAAAAAGGAACTTGAAAAAGGTACTTAAAAAGTTCCATTTATAATGTTCAAAGGTGTATACAAACATGTTTCGTTATTTTAATCGGACTCTACCGATGGTAGAGATCATTACAAACAAGACGGATCCACGATGTCTAGAAATTTACAGACTACGATACAACGTTGTTGTAGAGCAACACAATATGAAAATAAATGAATCTAATATTATGGAGAGTTCGATCGGTAAACTCATCATGGATAAGCATGATGTTTCAGATGCAACCGTGCATTATGCTATTCGTAATCCAACTACAGGTAAATTGGTCTCCGCTATTCGAACTATCGATGCAAACAAGACACAATTAGACATGGAGAAACATAATTGGTTTCAAATAGACCAAAAGATAAAGGCGGGTGGTGTTGTCGAATGGTCGCGCCTCGTTTCCGATGCAAGTGT
>RHAI01000102.1 GCA_010028705.1 bacterium | reverse complement strand
ACGGATAATGGTGGAAATATCCAAATGGTTACTGGTGGGGGCAACGTGGGGATTGGGACCTCGACTCCAGCCACCAAACTGGATGTTGTAGGAGATTTGCGGGTCAGTGGAAACACTTATGCTAGCTATACCTCATTTACCCCAAGTGGCAGCGGGTTGAAATGGATTCGAATACCGTATAACAGTCAAAATGCGGGTGGTTTACCGATTCATTTTTACGTAACGCGATCCATCTTTGACAACGCGTCGACTCCGTACGGCGGTCCAACGTTAGAGGTCAAAGGATTTGGTAGAGAATGGCACAGTGGTCAGCAGTACCTAATCGGATATTACGGATATCATGGTGTTGCTGGTGCTGAAATTACTCATGCTGCAGTACGAGATAATGCTAGCGGGGGCTATTATATCTATCTTAGGGTCACTGGAGGGGTTACGTATAAAGTGTACACAGCAGCTGATTCTACCCCACTGGGTGTTCCAGAGGACAATGCAACCGGTGCCCCGACTGCAGCGGATATCTACGCGTTGGCAACGGGCATTAATATCATTGGGGATACAGCTCCAAACCTGTATGTTGCCGGAAATGTGGGGATTGGCAATCCGTCTCCAGCCTACAAACTGGATGTGAATGGGACCGCTCAATTAGGACAAACGCGACTCTCTAATTCAGACCTTTATTTTACAAATACGGCGCATACCTTTTCTGGAATCGGGGAAACCTCGGGATATGCGGCCATTGAAAATGCGTCAGATTACAACGCGTTAATGATACTGGGGCGGTCGGGTAGTACTTACGCAGGTTATTCAAGGCGTGTCGTTCGGTTATGGGATTATTTAGAGGTCAATGGGAGTTTGACGGCATTAGGCAACATTACTAACGGTGGGTTCGATTTTATGCTCGGAAACAGTGATCAAGTTAACCGTGGTAATTCCGGCTCTTCTCGAGCACTCGTCAAAGATGGTTCGGCAACATTGGTTGTTAATTACGCCAACGACTTCGGTGGCGGGGTTAGGGTTGATAGCGATCTTGCGTTTAAGGACTCGGGTGATGGGTTGATATATAAAGATACGGCGAGCGGGTCGTCCATCAACGATTGGCGCTTGGTTCGTCGGTGGAGGGCGAGCGACGGAACGGCGGGATGGACATGTAGTGGGGCAACGCTCGGTACCGCCACCTGGTACGGTGGAACGACCCTTATCGATACGGCTGGTACTGATGGGTTTAAACATGGGTCAACCCTTTATAAAGATTTTTCCGTTCCCACTTCACCCACACATTCAGAGGTGAAGGTCATTGCTCGAATTGGTACGGCAGGTTCGTGGGATTGGAATGATCGAGTCATATTACAAGTTGGGGATTCATCCGAGTATGAACGCGGGCATGGAATTCTTGCATTTGGCGAAGGGTCTGGAGACGGCACCTATACGGGAACGGCCGAATGTTATAGTTCAGCGTCACCTGTTCGGGTGACTTTTTATTTTGTTGGGGTTGATACAGCCGATGAGTATTATGGAGTTCAGTATGTTGAAATTTGGGTGCGGTAGTTTAACTGGTTGTCGCTGATTAGACAGTCGCTGTGAATCGATGATCCCATCGCGTAATAAATTCGTGGTTACTGATTTTTCAAGATCAACAGGAGTTGTCCTCAGTCTGGGAGTTTGAATTTGAATTCTTTCTTTTTTTGAATTAATATTCCAAAAAAAGAAGGAAAATTTGGAGTCAATATTCTGGAATGCCTAAAAAATTAGCGGATGCACGGTTGCGGTTGTTTAATATTCCGAAGAAAAGTTATTTTTTATTTGGCCCTCGGGGTGCCGGAAAATCCACCTGGCTTAAAATGGCATATCCCGATGGGTTAATCATTGATCTGTTGGATCCCGACATATGTCGGCAATTTCAGGCCTACCCGGAACGACTTAAAGAACGGGTGCTGGGAACCCCAAACCGGCCAATTGTCATCGATGAGATACAAAAATCTCCGGAATTATTAAGTGTGGTCCATAGTCTAATCGAAGACGGTATCGGGCCCTTCGTACTCACGGGATCGAGTGCACGGAAATTAAAACGTACGGGTGTTGACTTGCTGGCTGGTCGGGCACAATTATTTCGGATGCATCCGTTTGTGGCATCCGAGCTCCTTAAATTTGATCTCGAGTTTCATTTGAAATATGGGATGATTCCACTCATTGTATCGTCTCCTGATCCCTTAAATGATCTTCGGACGTATTTGGCACTTTACATGAAAGAGGAAGTAATGCTGGAGGGACTGGTTCGACGGGTAGAACCGTTTGCTCGATTTTTGGAGGCCGTAAGTTTTTCTCAAGGTAGTCCGATCAACGCATCGGAAATAGCACGGGAGTGCCATATTAGTTCCAAAACAGTCGAGTCCTACATCGGAATATTGGAGGATTTGCTTCTCTGCTTTAGGGTGCCTATTTTTTCTAAGCGGGCCAAACGAATATTGACGGCCCAGGCTAAATTTTATTATTTCGATGCCGGAGTGTATCGTCAAATTAGGCCCAAAGGTCCCTTGGACCGTCCGGAAGAAATCGATGGAATTGGATTAGAGACGTTGGTCGCGCAGCATTTGCGCGCCTGGATTGACTACGCAAACCGAGGGGATGAATTGTTTTTTTGGCGGACAAAATCGGGGCTAGAAGTTGATTTTGTAGTGTATGGAGAATCGGGAATTCGAGCGATTGAAGTCAAAAATTCGGCGACGATCCGACCATCTGATTTGCGTGGATTAACCGAGTTTTTAAAAGATTACCCGATGGCGGAAACAATGATTGTGTATCGGGGGAGAGATGTGTTGCAACGAGGTCCGATTACGATTATTCCCGCCAATCAGTTTTTTTTGGATGAGCCGTATTTTGAGTTAATCCGACCTGGCTAGACCCAGCTGACGTAGGATCTGGATCGCTTTAAAACGGTGAACAGCAGAGTTGTTTCTAGGTCAAACTTCTTAACGCTTCGCCTCAACGCCTGCGATTTTTTACTGCAAATGCCGAGTGTTTTGCCATTTTCGAGATCCCGAGTGCACGATGTTAACGACGTTTTGCGTAAAAATGAGGGGGGCTACTGTTGGCCACCTGAGATGACGGTGTGGAGAGTGAGAGTTGAGATGACGCTGTGTCAAAATTCTGGTAGAGTTTTGGGAACAAATTCCCCCAAATAATAAGAAATGCCTCTGGAAAAAGTACAGCGTAGGGACGTTGTGTTTTTTTCTGTGGTGACCGATGTTTCAAGGAGTAAATGAGAGGGAATAGCAATAGGCTGGTTCTAGAGGTGCACAAAGGAGGCAGGTACGATGATACGAAAAACGCTACTGCGATGGATGGTGTCGCTGGCGATAGTGGTGATCGGAGTTTCGGTGTATGCATCGCCGGTGCTGTATTTTGAGGGAGTATTAACCAATCAAGGTCCAGTGAGCGGTAATACGAGTGCCTTTTTGGATAGTGTGTATACGGTACATATTGCGATAAAAGCGGATGTAAATTTAAGCCAAGTGCGAGTGAACAGCACGAGTGGTACGGAGTTATGGTCTGAAACATTTCCGTATCGGTTCGATAACGGGCATATATATGTTGAGTTAGG
>RHAI01000101.1 GCA_010028705.1 bacterium | reverse complement strand
GCGGCACTAACGGAAGCCTTTACGGCAACCAAAATTGCGCCCGAATATGGCGGGCCCGTCATTTACTGCAAAGATGCTATGACAGGTCTAGCGGTTGCAAATTCTCTGATGGACCCAACTCACGGACAATCCACCATCGAGAAAATTGCCCAACGCCAAGACGAAGTACGTAGCGCCAACCCCACGGTTGAACGCGGCGCCAGCAAACGAGACTTCAAAGAAAAGCTCACCATCTCCCACGATGTAGTTCGGAGTGCGCCCACCCTTCAGCGAACGGTGTTTAATGCCGACATCGGAATGATTTGGGACTACCTCAATTTACAAATGGTATTTGGCAACCATCTGGGTTACAAAGGAAACGTAAAAACCAATTTAGCACGGGGTGATGAAAAGTTATCCAAGCTGGTCGATCGTTTAAACATTCTGAAAGCTCGAATTTTAAACGAGAATCTCCTCACGGCTACTGCTGTCATCCAATATTTCAACGCCCGTAGTGAGGGGAATTCCATATTAATTTATGACGATTTGGGTAAAACAATCATTGAACGGTTTACGTTTCCCCGACAATCGGAAGGGCTAAAGTTGTGCCTGGCTGACTTTGTCGCAAGCGATCACATGGACACCATTGCGATGTTTGTCGCCACGTCAGGAAATGGCGTTGCCCAAATTGCAAAAGACCTCCTCGATGCCGGGGACTATTTTGATTCACACGGACTGTCCGCATTAGCGCTTGAAAGTGCCGAAGCGTTTGCTGAGCTGATTCATAAAAAAATCAGAACCGATTGGGGAATACCAGATGACCCGTCATTAACTCCGGACGATCTGTTTAAATTAAAATACACAGGCGTACGAATGTCATTTGGATACCCAGCCTGCCCCAGACTGGAAGACCAGGTTAAGATGTTTAAATTATTACACCCGGAAGGTATCGGAATTACCTTGTCGGAAGAATATATGATGCATCCTGAAGCGTCCGTTTCGGCCTTAGTATTCCACCACCCTCAAGGACGATATTTTACAATTTCAGAAACAGATCTTTCTCAGTTCGAAAAAAACATATTGCAGTCCAATCCCGGACACTAAAAGGAGTTTATTGTGTTTAAAAAAATATTGATTGCAAATCGAGGAGAAATCGCACTGCGGGTCATTCGCGCCTGCCGAGAACTGGGGATCAAAAGTGTGGCCATCTATTCTGAGGCAGATCGGGATTCGTTACACGTCAAATTTGCTGACGAATCAATTTGTGTGGGTCCCGCATCTCCTAAAGAGTCGTACCTTAATATTCCACGAGTCATATCCGCCGCAGAGGTTACCGGGGCCGAGGCCATTCATCCGGGCTATGGCTTCCTGTCAGAAAATGCCACGTTTAGCGAAATTTGTGTGGCCAACAATATTACGTTTATCGGGGCCAGTGCCGAAAATATTCGGTTAATGGGAAATAAAAGTGAAGCCAAAGCCACGATGAAACGATTCAACGTGCCAACTGTTCCGGGATCGGATGGAATCGTTGAATCCGCCGACGCTTTGGACGCTATTGCGGCCCAAACAGGTTTCCCCCTCATGATCAAAGCCTCGGCGGGCGGTGGTGGTAAAGGAATGCGTATCGTCCGTTCCAAAAGTGAGTTACACGAAGCGTACACACTGGCAACCAATGAAGCAAAATCCGCATTCGGAAACGGCGATGTGTACATCGAAAAATTTATTGAAAACCCACGTCACGTCGAAATCCAAATTTTATCGGATCCCACCGGCCATGCGATACACTTGGGGGAGCGAGATTGCACAATTCAACGTCGACATCAAAAACTCGTGGAAGAAAGTCCCTCCCCGATACTTGATGACACACTACGACACCGGCGCAGGTACGATTGAGTTTTTAGTCGATAAACACAAACAATTTTATTTTATGGAAATGAACACTCGGATCCAGGTGGAGCATCCCGTAACCGAGATGATTTCGTCGGTAGATTTGGTGAAAGAGCAAATTTTAATTGCCGCCACAGGAACGCTTCGATTAACCCAGTCCGATATTCAATTAAGAGGTCATTCGATTGAATTTAGAATTAACGCCGAAGATCACACCCGCCATTTCGCCCCATGCCCCGGAAAGATCAACCTATTTCTGCCTCCCGGAGGGATGGGCGTTCGAGTGGATAGTCATATATATCCAGGGTATGTTGTACCGCCATACTATGATTCACTCTTAGGAAAACTTATTGTTTGGGGCGAAGATCGCAATGATGCCATTGCACGGGCCAAACGGGCGCTCGACGAATTTATTATTGACGGTGTTCATACAACAACCCCATTCCATACTCTCGTGCTACAACATCCTCAATTTATTTCAGGTGATTTCGATACATCGTTCATCGAAAAATATATGCTAAAAGAAAATGGGTAAACGAAGTACCGGTCGAAAATTGGCCATGCAGATACTCTATCAAGCCGACGTTCGAGACACTTCCGTTGATCAGATACTCGAGTGTTTTTGGGAAATGCATCATTTTGAGCCCGATACTGTGTCATGGGCTACGGACTTATCGACACGGACATGGAGCTATCGTGACGACATCGATCAATTAATCCAAAAATATGCGATTGGTTGGGAGTTAAATCGGATGAACCCCATCGATAAGGCCGTCCTCCGATTGTCGTTTTACGAACTAATTCACGATGGCGAAGATCCCGGGATTGTCATCAACGAAGCGATCGAAATATGCAAAAAGTACGCCTCCGATGAATCCCCTCGATTTGTAAATGGAATTTTGGGCCAATACATCAAACAATGTTCACTGGAATCATAGCTGGAACCGCCACGATATTATCCGTAAAGTCGCTCCAAAACGGTAAGGAATTCCGAATTCATCTCGACTCCGCCGCTGATCGGTTACAATTGGGCGACAGCATTGCACTCAACGGCGTGTGCACAACCGCCTTACACATTTCTAAATCCGAATTTACAATCCAGGTATTACCAGAAACACTCACAAAGACAACATTCTCAATCGCATCGGTCGGTGATCCATTAAATTGGGAAACCAGCGCCACGCCCACAACCGCCCTGGGTGGCCACATTGTTTACGGTCACGTTGATGAAATCGGTCGGGTGGGCAGCTGGTCGACCGGTCACGCATTTAACGAACTAACGATACACTATTCGTCACATTTTCGACCGTATTTAATTCCCAAAGGATCGATTTGTATCAATGGTATTAGTTTAACTGTCGGTGATGTTTCCGAGCGATATTTTACCTGCCACATTATCCCCCATACCGCCACCCACACCGTTCTGAATCAATTATCGAATGGCAGTCAGGTAAACCTTGAGTATGACATCGTCGCCAAGTATCTGTATAATTTTACGAACGTTCACACTAAGAGATCCGATCAAAATCTTTTAGAAACGATAAAAAAGGCAGGCCTATCATGACCCATTTCAACACAATTCCGGAAGCAATTGAGGATATCAGCAACGGAAAAATGATTATTGTCGTTGACGACGAAGATCGTGAAAATGAAGGCGACCTAGTAATGGCCGCCAGTTTTGTGACCCCGGATGCAATCAATTTTATGATTCGCCACGGAAAAGGATTGGTATGCCTTCCAGTGACCGATACGCTGCTCGACCGATGGGCCCTTAAGGAAATGGTGGAAAAAAATGAAGACCACCTTCAAACCTCGTTTACAGTATCAATCGACGCATCGCCCCGGTTAGGTAATACAACTGGGATTTCAGCCGCAGACCGAGCCCGAACTATTCAAACATTCATCAACTCCGACGCATCCGATGCCGACATTATTTCACCGGGC
>RHAI01000011.1 GCA_010028705.1 bacterium | reverse complement strand
TCAAATTCCACAAGGAGGATAAGAGAAATGAGAGTCAAGATACAAGAGGTCGATCAATACCGTTCGGTCATAAATAGTCCACGTTTGCTTGGGATCGTAGGGTCGCGGTCGTTGGGGTATCAATACGCTGATCATGTGGGTCAAATTGTGGACGATGTGTTGGGGCGAGGCTACCACATCGCAACAGGTGGGGCCATCGGTACCGATGAGTTTGCACTCAGTCGATTGCTTCACACGGGGCACGCTGATCACTGCACGGTGTTTGCGGCATGGAAAGGCTACGAAGGATTCCCCGCTAAAGTTAGGGCCGCCATTCGGCAGTTTAAAGATTACGGTGGCCACATCGTATGGGGGCCTGCGGGTAAAAATGAAGCCCTCGTTAAAACGGCATTACTCATGCGAAACATTCGCCTGGTCGATGCCTGCTACGGTCTCGTCGCGTTCATCACTGGTGACAGTCGTGGCACCATTTTCACCATCAAAAAAGCCGCCGCCAAGCGCAAGCCCTTGGTTGTGTTTGCAGTAGATTGCGATTTCCCGGAAATCCCTGGAATGAAATGGCAGTTGCTACGGTGTGGCGGGATGTGGGAGGGCGCGGCCAAAGCCGTGTACACCCGATAACCATGGCCACTCACAGCGTCGCGTTACTCACACACGGTGATCCAGAGTCCGTTAAATCGTGGGTGATCAGATGGGTGTGTGCATCGGTGGGGAATGACCCCATCGATTTACTGACTGATCTGACGCAGCATGGATGTATCAGCGGTATCATTTCTGAATTGATTTACACTCAAGATTGTGTCGCATTCTACGCCCGATTTGAAGCCAATATCTTAGAAATCGTGAACGAATTTTTAGAATCTACCGGTGAAACTTTTGGGGAATTCATCCATCACCTCCGCCCCGAAGTGTTTGACCTGGTCAGCCTCAAAACCACCCTCGCATGGTTTGCCGTGGAAGAAATTGCATATCAATTGCTCGAAGGGAGGGATTGGTTTTACCAGCCCGACCGCGTTTCATCTCAACAAGCGAATGCGAAGTGGAATGACACAAATCAGATATGTCTTGAAGGGGAAAACTCATGAAAAAGCCATCGCGTACCGGTGCATCGCTGCCACCCCCTTCATGTCCCTCGGACAGCCGGGCAGCCTCCATCACTTCATCCTCCCTATCCGGTCGGCGTGATTCCGGTTACGTCGATTCGCTCCTCACACTTGGCGGGGAGCGGAGCGACGAAACCTTTCGCGTCGGTCTGTACGTACGCGTGTCTACCGACCGCCAAGCGGTAGAAGGGGAATCCCTCGACGAACAGGAAACCGAACTCAGAAAATACTGCAACTACAAAAACTATCGTATCCATAAAGTCTACGTGGAAGCCGGAAAATCAGGTGGCACCGTCAACCGTCCTGAATACCAAAAACTTTTGGTTGATCTAAAATCAGGCAAACTCAACGCCATCGTCGTCAAAAAACTGGATCGCCTGTCCCGTTCTCTTTTGGACTTTGAAGCCCTCATGGTTACACTGCAAACCCACAACGTGGAGTTCATTTCCCTACGTGAACAATTCGACACGACCACCGCCATGGGCAAAGCGATGCTCCGTATCGCCTTGGTCTTTGCCCAGCTCGAACGTGAACAAACCTCCGAACGGATCAGTGATGTCATGGTCCATCGTGCCTCAAAAGGCATGTACAACGGTGGCGTCACTCCCTTTGGCTACATCTGCGTCGACAAAACATGGCAACCTTGCAAGAGAGAAAAACCGATCGTGGAACTCATCTTTAAGACATTTCTCCACACCCGTTCCACCGTTTCAACCACCACATTTCTCAATCGTGACGGCATCAAAACCCGAAAAAATACGATGTGGGATTGCCGTCGTGTCTTAGATATTTTGAAAAACCCATCCTACATCGGGTCACGTCGATGGAGGTCCCAGATTTTCCCCGATACCCATACCCCGATCATCTCCACTCAAATATTTGCCCAAACCCAAGAGCTCCTCAAAACCAAGCCCCATCCCCAATCCATGAACGCCCCATTCCAACGGTTGTTAACCTGCGGCGATTGCGGATCGGTGATGTCGCCCAGCTATTCGCTCAACCGAACCAAGTGTCGGTACTACTACTATCGATGCACCCGAAAATCCAACACAGGAAAACCTATCCCCTGCGGAATCAAAACCATCGGTTTCCCCCAAATCGAAACCCGGGTCACTAATGCGTTTGCCCGCCTGACCCACCCCGATCACCTCAAATCGATCGAGAACCGCATCGCCAAACACAACGCCGGTATCCAGGCTCAAACGGATCTACTAAAAAGTGAAATCGACCAACACAAGCAAGCCTTGGACAAGATCAAAACCCGACAGGAAAATTTCTTTGATTCTTTAACTCTGCCCCATCTCACAACGGTTGATCGCAAAGTCGTCCACTCTAAATTGGAGGAACTCAAAATTGAAGCCAAGCAAATTCAAACGGTCATCACTAAAAAAGAATTTGAAGCAGACCAACAATCAGAAACCCTGCTGGATTTAATCCTCATCAAACAGCACATTTCCGAGGCAATTTCCCTGGACTCATCCGACATCATTCATTACCGCAACGCACTACGCCGTCTAATCCAAGACATCACCGTTTACCCATCCAAACTAACATTCCAATTCCGCTGGATTCCCTGGCCATGGGAAATCGATACTTAAGCCCCTTCGGGGGCATTTTTCCCACTGTCGCGACACCCGCAACATGGCCCTAAAACGCCAAAAACCCATGTACACACGATTTGCTATGATTCGAGACCCCGGCTTGCCAGGTATCTCTAAAATTCCAACACAAAAACCACCAAATCTCCCAAACCTATCCGACTTTGGTTCGAAACTGAGCTCAGGGAGACGATATCGTAAGTAAAAGGTAAATGGTGGAATCAGCAAAAAGGAACCAGTTGGTTAATTACGCTACTTCGTCCCACCAACATGAAGGAGATAGCGTTAAGCTGAGTCTAGTTAGCTTGATTAAGCAGCTAGAGCAGCTTGAGGGAACGTAACTGTTTTGCCAGTTATTGTTTTCTGCCTTTTTACGAGGCCAGGCAGCTCCTCGGCTCGCGTACGCATCCTTGATCTTTCCCGTCGAGACCAATACACCCCCATGCGTCAGTCAAAATACCACATTTTTCACCAGATGAAACGTGGAAAGTCTTGAGGTATGATGAGGCGATGCTAAGGATACTCCTCGTCGATGACCCAACGGCCATCCAATTACGCCCGGTGACGGATCTGCGATCCATCGCCACTATTCCGCTCGGCAGTCAGTCTATTATCGAATGTTGGGCGAACCACTACCCATCTCAGCCACTGCATATCATGACCCGACCCGAGTGGATGCCAGAGATTCACCGCCAAGTCCCACAGGTCGAATCTACCATCCCAGAAATCAGTAACATTGTAAGTGTCACCCGTTGCTTCCCCCCACCCTTAGTCGCCATGATCGATGCCAGCCTGACCACTACACCAACTTTTTTTACCTCCGCGGGCCGATGCGTAGCGATTACAGGAGATCGTCTGGAGGCTAAGTCCGCGATCCTACAACTGGGAAAGCCGATTACGGATCCGACGGCACGTCAGATTTCAGTCGACGACTGGGTAATCGATACGGTTTGGGACATCATTGCTCTACCCGATCGTATCGCGGCCGTTGAGTTTGATCGAGTCCGTACTCGTGTTTCCCAGCGCCCATCTGGAATGGTGTCGGTACCGGCGCCTGAGGCGACCTGGATTAGCCCGTCTGCCACGATCGACGACTTTGTCACCCTAGATGCCCGTAGCGGACCGATCGTTATTGATGATGGCGGCCATATCGAG
The DNA here is from genome assembly GCA_010028705.1 of bacterium. Classification (GTDB taxonomy): domain Bacteria; phylum Margulisbacteria; class Marinamargulisbacteria; order SXXA01; family SXXA01; genus RHAI01. Next base: position 33,117 of record RHAI01000011.1, on the reverse strand, counting down.
TCACATACTCGGATTTCAGGACCAACGTATATTGGGAAACACACGTCTGTGTTGGGTGGCAAAATTCGCGGGTGTTGCATTGGTGCGCACTGCAAAATTTCGGGTGAAATCAGTGCGAGCCTGATCGCTGGTTTCTCAAACAAAGCTCATGATGGATTTTTTGGTCATAGTTATATTGGCCAATGGGTCAATATCGGTGCCGGATCAATTACATCAAATCTAAAAAACACCTATGGATCCGTGTCGCTTAATTACAACGGTGAACGTATCGATACGGGACTACAGTTTCTGGGATCAATCATCGGTGACCATGCCAAACTAGGGATCGGCACCCATCTCGCCACGGGCTCTGTCGTCGGAACCGGAGCCTCTATTTTCGGAACACACATTCATGACAAATGGATACCCAACTTCGCATGGGGTGAAGCGGGACATTATTCTCGATATAAACTGGATGCCTTCACGGTCACGGCTGCGAGAGTCAGGGCACGTCGAGGATTGACATTCCGTGACGATGAGCTCACCCTAGTCACTCAATTGTATGCCTCATAATCCGTCATCCTCATTTCCGTTGTCCGATGAACTTCACCGACTGGCACGGGTACCCATTCACATTACCGATTCCATCGACACACGGTTAGCGACACATTGGGTACACACACCGCATCTGAAGTACTGGTACGGTACCGCATTAATTAACGATGCCGTACTCGACGCCATGCAGTCATGGGTAGATCGTCGTGGAATTATTCCGACATTTGAGACGCTTTTTGGCGAAAACACCTTGAATCCAACCGAAAATCGAGGGGCCTCTCATATCGTGATGCGATCTCAAACTGACCGTCCCCTATGGTTGAATTCAATCACTGAGTATATCGAATCAATTCACCGTGACGCCCAATTTGATACCGTGATACAGGTAGGAATAGGCGGATCGGAATTGGGTCCTCGGGCGGCGTATCACGCACTGAAACGATGGGCGTTAGCATCCCACACCCACCTCCTTCGAGCCAAATTCATTACCAATCTCGATTCCGACGACGGGAGATATATCCTGTCACGAGTCAACCTCAAGCGGACATTAATTATCGTCGCCTCCAAGAGCGGCAGCACCCTCGAAACACACGCCAATATGGCCCTACTCGATGAGGTTGCCGCCGAGCAGGGGCTAGATCCGTCCGCATTTCATCGGCAATGGGTCGTGGTGACAACCCCCGGAAGCGCACTCGATCGCTCCGGGAATTTTGGCCATTATGTTTATATGGACCCATCGATTGGGGGGCGATTTTCGGTAACTAGTCCGGTTGGAGTGATGTTGTTGGGCCTCTGCTTCGGGATGAATGCCGTCACCCAACTCCTTGAGGCAGCAGCCGATATGGATTCCCATTCGCGCACCCCAACTATTCACTATAATTTACCCCTACTGTCGGCATTAATTGGAGTGTGGGATCGGACGTATCGAGGATGTGGTAGTCGAGCGGTGATACCTTACGCCGAAGGGCTGCGATTCCTACCCGCCCATCTCCAGCAGTTAGAATGTGAAAGTTGCGGCAAAGGGGTGTCGTCAACGGGAGATCCCATCCATTACGCCACATCTCCGGTGGTATTCGGACATACTGGCACCCAGGCTCAACATTCCTTCTTTCAAAATTTTCATCAGGGCACCGATTCCATTCCGGTTGAATTCGTAGGGGTTCTTCACTCTCAATTGACCCCCAATACAACCCAACCACAAGTACTCGCAAGTTTAGTGAGTCAAATTTCGGCCCTAGCCTATGGTCGACATCATTCCGATCCTCGGAAACACTGCCCCGGCAACCGTCCCTCAACGTTGGTGATGATGGACTCTTTGACCCCCGCCACCTTAGGAGCACTCATCGCTTACTATGAAAATCGGACCGTATTCCAAGGATTGATGTGGAATATTAATCCATTTGATCAAGAAGGTGTTGAACTTGGCAAACTCATATGTCAACAAGTGGTATCCGGAGAACACGGATTTCCAGCTGACTTATATCATCGAATCGCTCGACATCCGATCTCACAAGCGAGCGACACATTAGGAGACAGTTATGGCGACAACAAATAAGTGGATTCAATTATGTAAACGAATCATTTCCGGAAAACCCCACGATGTTTCGGATCCGGGCGTATTCCATCGATTATCGCTGATTGCATTCTTTGCGTGGATTGGATTGGGATCCGATGCATTATCGTCGTCCGCTTACGGACCAGCAGAAGCCTTTGCCGCCATCGGACATCACCCCTATCTTGCCGTGTTTGTCGCTTTAGCATCGGCCGTTACCATTTTTGTGATCAGTGGCAGTTATGCCCAAATTATTGAACAGTTTCCAAGCGGCGGGGGCGGCTACCTCGTCGCCACTAAATTATTATCTCCCTTTTGGGGCATGATTAGTGGATCCGCATTAATTATTGACTATATTCTAACCATTACCATATCAGTCGCTAGTGGTGCCGACGCCTTATTTAGTTTCCTCCCGATCGGCTATCATCCGTTTAAATTCTGGTTCGCCGTCCTGGGTATCATCCTGTTAATTTGGCTAAATATTCGCGGGGCCAAAGAATCGGTGATCCCTCTAGTTCCTATTTTTATTATATTTCTCGTAAGTCATGCCTTCGCTATTGGATATTCTATTGTCGTTCACTGGTCGAATTTACACGGGTTTGTCGGGCGTACAAGTGCTGATTTTCACCAAGCTACAGCCAGCTTTGGACTATGGGGTACGGTATTAATTTTACTAAGATCTTACGTGATGGGGGCCGGAACCTACACTGGCATTGAAGCGGTGAGTAACGGATTGCCAATTCTTAAAGAACCCAGAGTCCGAACTGCAAAACGGGTCATGCTTTATATGGCCATTTCCTTATCTGTCGTTGTGTTTGGGCTCATGATCGCATACCTTCTGTTTGGAGTCACTCATACCGAGGGCAAAACAATGAATGCCGTGTTATTCGAAAACATGTCTGCCGGGTGGGGCCACTGGGGCAGCTTGTTCGTCTTTGTGACGCTCGTATCGGAAGCCGCGTTATTGTTAGTCGCGGCTCAAACAGGATTTCTTGACGGCCCGAGGGTCATTGCAAACATGGCCATCGACCGATGGTTACCCACTCGATTTGCGATGCTAAATAACCGCTTAGTTACCCAAAACGGTGTTGTCATCATGGGGATTGCCGCCATCGCCATGCTGTTTCTGACTCAAGGGTCAGTACAGTATCTCATCGTTTTATACAGTATTAATGTGTTTATTACGTTCACTCTATCTCAAATGGGAATGGTACGGCATTGGATTCACGAACGGCGACTACTGTCGCTCACTTGGTGGACCAAATTTGCGATTAATACCGTTGGGTTTCTCATCACTGTTGGTATCCTCTGTGCGGTGTTCTTTATTAAATTTGAAGAGGGCGGTTGGATTACCGTTGTCATCACGTTATCCCTTGCCGCGATCGCGTACATGATTAAACGTCATTACTACCAAACCGCTCAAATAATCCGAAAGCTTCAAAAACAAATTCACCTTCCGGGTTACTCCGAATCTGAGCTAATGTCCATCCCCTTGGTGCCGGGAACCGTATCACCCACAAAGAAAACGGCCGTCCTACTCGTGAGCGGGTTTGATGCGGTCGGGATTCATGGAATCCAATCGATATCGAATTTATTTGGAGATACCTACGAGCAGGTGGTATTCATCCAAATCGGTGTCGTCGATGCGGGGTCATTCAAGGACAATGACACACTGATCGCGATGCGGCAGCGTATTGAGACCAATTTGAAAAAATATATCCACTACGTCAACGATCACGGGTTGATAGGTGCCGGATATTACGCACTGGGAATTGATATCGTCGATGAGATTATGAAGTTGATGCCAACTATCAGACACACGTTTCCTAAATCAGTATTCTTTGCGGGCCTTGTAGTCTTTAAAGAAGAATCGTTTATCAATCGGCTATTACACAACCATACGGTGTTCGAAATCCAAAAAGAATTGTGCATTGAAAACATCCCATTTGTGGCACTTCCTCTGAAGGTGTAGGGTATATATCAATTTCCGAACGAGTGGTGTAACGATTGTGTCGAAAGGGGTCTAATGTCGTTTCGATTAGGCGTGTGGTTCTTATGTTTTTCAACCATGTCAATGGTATCGCTACACCCGGTCTATGCGGCGCTTAAATACACCCGCGCCACCCCCTCCATCGTGCGCCCCCTGGGCGGGTTAGGCGAGCCGACGTCAATCAATGGATCCTCTAAAAATGCGTCAGACACGGTCATGTCGTGGATCAACACCAGCACCTGGCTCAACACAACGTCGCCAATCACTCAGAGTCAATTTACCGGCAAATTTACGTTGCTCAGTTTTTTTCGTTTTTCATCAATCCAATCCGTCCATATCATTGATGATCTCAAGAAACTTCAGCAGAAATATGCCGATCAACTGATTGTCGTCGGCGTTAACAGCCCACGGTTTCCTTACGAAGGAACAGACACCATGCTGAGAGAGTCCATTCAGCGGTATGGCATTACCTTCCCAATCATTAATGACGCAACCCATCAGCTGTGGGCGCGATTTAAAATCAGCGCCTGGCCCACCCATATCCTGTTAGCTCCGGACGGAACCTCGATCATTAACCGGCCAGGCGAAAACCTATTCGATAGTATTGACTCGATGATGTCATCTCAAATCGCACGGTGGACGTCTGATCGGCTACTCACGCCGTCGAGATTTCAATATTCAATGACTGCGCCATTGCGTACAGACCTTGTGTTCCCTAAAAAAATATCTGCCGATTCCGAACGGGGTCGGATCGTGATTTCAGACACCAACCACCACCGGATTTTAATTGCTTCTCCGGATGGAAAAATAATATCGTCGATTGGTACCGGATCGCCAGGTTTTTCGGATGGATCGTTCGCCACGGCGCAATTCCGATCGCCAGCCGGGACAGTCGTTAAAGGAAATCGAATTTATGTGTGCGATGAAGGGAATCATGCCATTCGGGAAATCGATGGGTTTCGAAAAACCGTCCGCACCCTCGCAGGTACCGGATCGATGGGGCTATTTACGATGCAATCGGGGACCGGCAATTCAGTTCAGCTAAACAGCCCGCGGGATATCACATGGTACAAAGGCAAGTTAATCGTTGCGATGAGTGGGTGGCATCAACTGTGGCAAATCGATCCAACCACGGGATATTGCGTCCCATTTGCCGGCAATCAAGCGGAAACGTTATTCGATGGACCACCATCCACATCATCGTTTTCGGAACCCAGTGGCATTTTCTCTGATTCCCGTTCGTTATTTATTGCCGATTCTGGTAATAACGCCATCCGTCAGTTCACGTCGACGCCAACTAATCTCATCGAAACATTGGTGGGTCGTGGGCCCATACAATTTGGCGACGTTGACGGATCGTCCAGCATGGCGCGACTTCAGTATCCGTTGGGAATTGTCGGACACAAAGGAAAACTTTATATAGCGGATTCGTACAATCACAAGATCAAAGTGTACGATTTAAACACCGGCCGACTGACGACGTTGGCGGGTTCGGGGATTCCGGGTCACCGCGATGCACCAAAAACTGCCGCCCAATTCAGCGAACCCAGCGGAATCTGCCAACTGGAGAACACGTTATTTGTGGCGGACTCCAACAACCATGTGATACGAAAAATTGATATCGCTTCGGCGAATGTCACGACAATCACATTAACGGGTGTTCCCGCCATTACCGAGCCATCACCATCTGAGACTTCTTTATCAGCCGAACCCACATTAGTTGTGCCAATCCAACACATATCCGATGGCCCCGTAACAGTTCGATTCAATTTCATGCTACCGAACGGATACCAATTACTACCCAATCAACCACCGATCATTCGCCTCGTGACCCCAGGTGATTCATCACGCCTACTCGCAACCAGTATAGACTCCTGGCCAACAATATCTATTCGCCCCCCTCATGCAATACCCGCCAGCGACGGCATCACAGTGACGGGAATGTGGAGGTTTGAAATTGACATAACGTATTTGCGTACCAACCTCTCCGATGTCCGGACCGCGAGCCTTATAATCGCTGTCCCGTACGAATCGAGTGTAGACGGCAACTATTCCGTCGATATCGCTCACTCTATCCGCCCGGACTAGGGGGGTTAACGCAAATCAATCAACTGCAATTGCGCCGTTCGATTCCCACGCCACACGTTAATTTCCAACGAAAATGCCACTTCAATTTTAGGTTGCATGCAAATATTGAGTTTGTCGCCAAGACCAAACCCAATAGCGTCAATTACCCGTTTACCATCACGATCAACAAATGTAATTTTGAGGTGATTACCGGTACCAACACGCTTAAACTCAACGGGCCGCAATCCATCACAGTAAAAAATTGGGGCAGGATTCCCTTGCCCAAATGGGGACAAGGTCGCTAAGGATTCAGCCAAATCCAGATTTAATTGATCCGGACGAACCTTCACATCTATTTTTAATAACGGCAATAAATCATGCCCTGAAATCAAGGCCTTGGCATTCGCCTGAAGTTCACGTTTAAACGCATCAATTGCCTCAGATGGGATACTGAATCCAGCAGCTTCCCGGTGCCCCCCAAATTTCAAAAAATGATGGCGACAGGATTTGAGCAATTCATAAATGCTCACGCTTCCAACCGTCCGTGCCGATCCACGCCCCATCGTTCCGTCATCGGCAATAATCACCACTGGACGATTAAATTTCTCGACTAACCGCGACGCCGTGATCCCAATAACTCCGGCATGCCACTGTTTTCCGTTAACAACTAATACCGATTCCGTCTCGGCGTCGTTACCCACTTGATCCACGGCTTCTTGAAGCATCGATTGGCCAATCGCCTGTCGATCTTCGTTCATTTTATTCAGTATACACGCCAGTTCATTGGCATGATCGCTATTCTCAGACATCAGTAATTCAACGCCCTTCATCGCTGAATCCAAACGCCCCGCAGCGTTTAATCGTGGCGCAATAACAAATCCAATATCCCGCGTGGTCACGTCGGGACGCTCAAATCCAGCCACGTCCAACAATTTTTGAATACCGACCCGCCGGCGACTGGCAACATCGGTTAACCCACTAGCTACCAAGCGACGATTCTCACCAACCAGGGGCACAACATCGGCTACGGTCCCTACAGCCGCGAGATCAAGATAGTCATTGACATCAAGATCACAACCAAATATCTCCTGCAATCCGGCTAATATATGAAATACAATGCCCGCAGTACACATCATCGACCGAGAATCGCCAGAATCTAAATATTTTGGATTAATAATCGCGTCTGCCATGGGAACTTGCTCGGGAATCGTGTGATGATCAACAACAACGATTTTCGCATGGGTTTCGGCCTTGATGGCCGCGATTTCCTGAACGTTCGTAATGCCACAATCCAATGTAATCAATAAATCGATATTATAATGAATGAGAGTCGGAATCACTTGCGTCGTTAACCCGTAACCGTCAGAAAACCGATGCGGTAGATAGTAATGGACGGTCGCACCCAATTTACGCAGCGCATGCACCATCATGGACGTCGACGTCATACCGTCTACATCATAGTCTCCATACACAAAAATTCGCTGTTGGCCTTGAATTGCAGCATAAATTAAGGACAAGCCAGGACCCAAGATATCATCCGGCAACCGCTCAAAGGATTGATCCCTCGGTGTAATAAATGCACGGGCTTGAGTAAGGGAATTAATTTGTCGATTGAGCAGCACTTGCGCGAGCAACGGAGATATACCTAAATGGTCTGAGATCCGCTCTGCAACAAGCGGCTGCTCCGGGTACAACTGCCACCGACGGTCCGTTACGGTCATCCGATCCGTATTAAGAAGAGATCCTGTCCGTATTCTACTGGAGTCGCATTCGTTACACAGATTTTTTCAATAACTCCAGAAACTTCCGATTCAATTTCATTAAATAGCTTCATCGCTTCGATGATACACAAAATTTGCCCGCGATCGATTCGATCCCCAACTTTTACATAAGCGGGTGATTCCGGACCCGGAGAGGCGTAATAGGTTCCCACCATCTGAGATTTAATTGGAACTAATTTATCATCGGCCTTGGGAAGTTCCGACGACTTTTCAGGAACTGCGGCTGGAGCGACTGTAGGGGCTGCCACAACTTGGGCGGCTGGCATATGAGGGATAACCATCGGAGCTACCGACGATATCGGAGCAAATTCTTTTTTAATCTCAATCTTCATGCTATCCACTTCAATATTGAAGTGGGATATTTTGGCCTCTTCGACCATTTCGATTAGCCGTTTTATTTCTTTTAAATCCATTGTTCGCACCTCTGTCACAGTAAGCAAACTGTATGTGAAAAACGCCGCCCGGTCAAATATTGTCTGAAATCCGACACTGCCTGGAACTTAAGAACCCGCATCCCAAAGGTCGGCGCAAATCGCTAGTCCGCGCAGAATCAATTTGGGATCGTACACATCTAAATTCAGTTTTGACTGTAATGGTCGTAAGCCATTTCCGGTTCCCACGACAACGATTTTCGGATCCACTCCCCTAAAATCATCAATCAACCCATTAATCATATGAATAGTCCCGCGATACAACCCGATTTGAACCGCATCTCGCGTCGTCTTTCCGACGAGATCGTGACGCGGGGAGACTCGAATAATCGGAATTTTAGCAGTAAACAACGCCAGGGCCTGCGATGAAATCCCCATACCCGGCATGATAATACCGCCACGATAGGTACCGCTGCCATCCACGTAACAGCATGTAGTGGCCGTTCCGGAATCCACCACCAGGCAGGATCGTCGAAACGTACTGAACGCTGCCAATGCATTGACAATTCGGTCGGACCCCACCTGACTGGCGTGATTGAGATCTAATTTCAATAGCGGGATGTTCTGATAATCGACAATATGAACTGCTGGATAGCGTTTCAGTAACCGGTCGACTTGCGGCACGACAGACGACACAATAACGCGATCGCAGCCCGAAAAGGGGCTACTCGCTAACCAGTCGTTGACTTTACTCGTAGGGAGGCGCCGTGATCGACTGATTTTACCATTCCGGACGACCGCCCATTCGATGGTTGAATTTCCAATATCCACTAACATCATGGCGACATTTTACTGTGAAATCCAAAAAAGCGCTGCGACTAAAAGTGTCGGCCCAACCGCGGCCAGCGCCAATTTTACCGGATTTATTCCGTTTGAACCGAAAGCGGGAGCTAACAACCGAAACGCAATCGGATTGGGCGCATTTGCAATGACCGTCAATCCGCCACCACATACCGCTCCACCGACAATTGCCAATTGTTTTATGCGACAAATATCGGGGACCAGTGTCCCCAAATACGCGAGGGCCGCATTATCAGCAACAGCACTCACCACAATCGACGCCATAAACAATTGGGACGGAGGCAACGACCGAATAATCGGGGCGACCCACCAAGTCTGCAGGCCACCTAAAATAATAACCCCGACTAAAAACAAACCCACCCAGACACCGGACTCAACGGCCGCGATGGCCACCCGGCGCGATGTCACCATAATCACCCCGGTCGCGATTAGAAGTATCGCCAAGAGGCTAGGTAAAGAATGCCGAACGATTAAGGTCGCGACCAATAACGTCATCGCAATCGTCGAAACGATCCAATCGGGACGCCTGGGGCGTGACACAATCGCAACTGGGGTCGTCAGTTCCCGTCGGAATATCATCGTGATTATCACTGTCGACGCGACGATGCTAACAATCACTGGCAGGGCGAAATTACGCAGTATAACAGGTAGCGTCCACCCCCATGCCGTCGCGACCATCACGATCGGTGGCGCAGAAAATGGAGTCAGTGCCCCGCCAATAGATACCGATACCAATATTAGGCCAAGAACCGCGTACTTAAATGGATCGGATCGGGTACTGGTCAAAAACGTATCCCCAATAATCGTACACATGAGTGTCATTGCCGCCGGCTCTGTAATAATAGACCCCGATAGGGATCCCAGGACAATTGCTAAAACAAAAAACGTCATGGGTGTATTTACCGGTAACCGGTGGGCGACTGAAAATATCGTCCACCGAATACTCCGAATTAACGACGGGGTACTACACACGATTACGATCGTCGCCACGTAAATCGGCTCAATCAGGTGAAGGCGAGAGACATATTTAATGACACCGGTTGAGCCAAAGCCCCACCACTGAACACCCAACAACACCGTGGCCCACATCACCATTGCAGATTCGGGATGGGTAATAAACCGAAGCCGAGCAGGCAAATAATGGGAAATTAGGCCCCCGCACACTGAATGCAAGAGTCCCACAAGGAATATCGCCGTCCCCACCCCTTCGATGGTCGATATCACGGCTGGAAAACTCTACCGAGTTGCCTCGGCAAACCCATCGGAGACATTTTACGACGACCGACGGGTGGAAAGCGCGACGGTTACGAGATCAGCGGTAATTTCCATCGGGTCAATAAAACGAACGCGTGACCCATAGTCTTTACGGGCAATGATGGCTTGCATCTGTGGGTCACGGGCAATCAGGGGAAGCTCGGTACAACATAAGCCAACGGTCAGTGGCTGATCCTTCCGATGTAACGCATCCAGAATCTCCTCAAACAGAGATCGAGCGTGATCCGTAATGCCACCTTTTTTGATATGATCGAATATCAGTGCCATCGTCATCGCTTGGACCTCGTCATCGGGATACGTGACTTCATCACCCATGTAAATGCCTGCCCGACGGGTCCCATTGGTAGCCAGCAGTGTGAATTTAGTTATCCCGTGCGCCGCAACATAATGCCGTGTATTCTCGATTAGACTCGATAAGCGATCGATGCCATCGGTAAACGCATGCGCGGTATTGCACGGCACCACAATATGATTGACGCCAACTGCAATCAGTGAATTCGATGCACTCCGAATCATCGTCGCAACGGTCCCTCGGAGATGGGGTTCAGTTAATAAAGCTCGTGTTCGATCTGGAATCGTTGGTATATTGATTAATCGAATGCCCATATCCGACCGGCGACATATCACCATGTCCAAAAACATGATGCTTGCCTCAGGCCCCATTCCGCCAATGACCCCCAACTCAGGGCCAGTCACCGAACGGGGAAGGATGTCCATCACAAAATTAATATGATCCTGATCACGGGCCGCATGTCGTTCGTCAATCGTGGATTGGACAACGGCACGGCAAAACTCCAATCCGTCGCTCGCAACATCGGTTGTCACGTAGGGTACGTTTATCCGTCCCGGTTGCCCAAATAGTGCACCGTCACATTCGATTAACCCCACAGTGCTCGAGGGGAATTTGCCCGATTGAATCCAGCTCAAAAATTGGACATGATCCGCGCCATGGGGCTGATTATTTCTGGCTACTTCTTTGAACACCATCATTCAACGCTCCTTGATATAGCGAGATCTCAGACAGGTCCAGAGTTGACTAACATCACTAGGCATCAAGATATCCGTCCCGAGTCCGATGTTTTAAAAAGTGTACGATCGGGAAGAAGCCTTTTTCAAGGGGAGGGACTCAGTATGGGGGATCTACATTCAGATAATTCAGAGTTTAATTTAGAGGACTTCGAGTACCTCGAGGCGCTGGCTCAAGAGGGGGCCCTATCGTCAGATCTCGACCACTTGGAAGATAAGCTTTTATCCGTGTTGGAACAATTATCGCGTCAGGAATCGCCAGCGTCAGATACATCATTTAAACCAGAGATGGGCCTGTTGCAAAATGGCTTATTTTCAGAAATAGCGATGTTGCCAAATGATTCAGATGCGCCGTTTCTCGCTCGACGTGGTGGGGTAGATCGACATGAGGAGAGCGAAATTGGGGCAGATGGAACATTTCGCAACAAAGCCGAGATGTGTCCGAACATCAACGGACAGCAATATTCATATCACCAATTCTTTAATACGATGCTACCACTCACCATCGAGCGGTTGTCCGTCAAAATTATATCAAGGGGTGACTGACACCAGGTACGCCCCCGGAATGATGGGCCCCACTATTTGGACATCTCCCATCGGGGTTAGCGCGCCGAGCGATACGATGGTTCCGGATAGCCGTAAGTCAGAGTTGCAATGGTGACAGCGGCGAGTACAAGATGAATTGGCCTCAGCCAACTGAGCACTCCAATCCAGGAAAATATGGCCCCAGTTACCATTTGCATTACCACGATCCCGACAAGAATATACGCCAAATCACTCCGACCCGACCGGTTCCAGTAGTAACCGACCCAGAGCGCCCCCAGTACCACGGCCCACGACAATGACCGATGCACCCAATAAAGCATCCCAATAAGATCCAATCCGATGGTGATGTGATGATCAAGGATTTCGCGAAGTTGGCTTCCAAGCGCAAATTGAATCCCTACTACAACACACACCCCCCACCACACAGCTCGTGGCGACACCGGCCGAACCGATTCCGAAATGCTCGCCAGGCAGCGTGTCAAAATCACGACTATAACGATGGCCGCAACCATGTGAGCTGTTATCACCCACGGCGTTAAGACGCTGGCCACCACAATGCTACCCAACCACCCCTCAAACCCGACTAACGCACAGACCGCAAGGGCCATCACAAGTGTTCGAACAGGAATATCCCGGCGCACACGGATCGCAATGCCGGCCGTCACCATAACGGACAATCCGATCACCATTCCTGCCAAACGATTTAAATATTCCGTCCAGGTCTTCACTACATTAAATGTCATCGAGTCATAACCTCGTTGCGCGTAAAGGACACGATAATTGGCGGGCAATTGGGACTCCGAAATGGGCGGAATCCACCGACCAAAACACTTGGGCCAGTCGGGGCACCCCATCCCAGCACCCGACGACCGAACAAATGCGCCGACCCAAATTAAAAATACCACCAGTATCAGGCTGATAACCGCCGATGTCCGGAACCATGATTTGCGCCGACTCGGCTTGTTGTTTATCATGTCATTCGCCATGAGACGCATTATTTCACCGTTTATTGAGCTGATCAAACCACGAATTGCCGTGATGCAGCTTGTCACCGTGTCGATGGGATTTATTGTCGCTCGAATTAACTGCCCCACGGCGTTACGGATGCTACTTCCACTACTAATCGGCACATTCCTCACCGCATCAGGCTCTGCCGCACTGAATCATTTTTTAGAACGTAATATCGACGGCAAAATGGAACGCACGAAACACCGACCGTTACCAGCCGGAATATTTCAGCCGTGGGTAGCGGCCACCATCGGATTTTCGTTACTGGCCGCAGGAATTCTCGTTCTTTGGGTTTGGACAAATTCGTGGGTCACATTTCTATCATTTCTCACGGCATTTCTTTACGTGATTTTTTATACTCCATTGAAACAAATGACATGGATTAACACCTATGTTGGGGCCATTCCGGGTGCCATACCTCCTCTCGCTGGATGGGGAGCGGTGACTGGGCATCTGGCACCGGGGGCATGGGAGCTATTTATAATTCTATTTTTATGGCAAATGCCTCATTTTTTTGCGATTGCCTGGATGTACAAAGCGGACTATTCGTCTGCCGGCTTTAAGATGTTATCGGCTGACGACCGTAATGGGTCAGCGACGTACATGCACATGGCCGTTAACGGATTATTACTGGTTCTAGCCTCTTTGCTTCCAGCAAAAACGGCGGGCCTAGGCCCGATTTATGCGACCAGCGCGTTGGCGTTGGGAGTGTGGCTTTTAGTCAAAATTAGATCATTTAAAACTGTTCGCGATTTTAAAACAGCCCGCCATGTAATGAAAGCCTCCGTGATATACCTTCCGCTACTGCTAGCCGCCATTCTTTTGGCCGTTATTCTGCAACATTATTCAGCCGTCGGTTAACCAATAGCATGTCAAACTTACCGCGAATTTTTTGTGAAGGTCCTGGATCGGACAATCAAGTCGTGCTGGATGCTGACACCTATCACTATCTCCGGGATGTACTCCGATTGAAACCCGGCGAATCAATCGATATTGTATCCCCAACCGCGGTGTACTCAGGCCAAGTCGTCATGATTTCGGCTAAACCTCCCCGAATTGAAATAGAAAATATTATATCCACTGCCATTTCCCCGCCATCTTACCCTATTACACTCATTCAATGTTTACCGAAAGGTGACAAGATGTCCGACATTATCCGATGCTGCACGGAAATGGGTGTCGCGCGAATTATTCCGGTCATCAGCGATCGATGTGTCAGTGTGCCAAAAAATAACAGTCGTTCAAAAGTCGACCGATGGCAGGCGATCGCCAAAAGTGCCGCATCTCAAAGTCGCCAATCTGCCGTTCCAGTTATTGCCCCCATTGAAACATTCACCACCGCATTAGCCCAAATCAATGCAGGTCCCACCGTGGTGTTTTGGGAAGAATCATCCATGTCACTCGCTACGGTCATGTCGACCATTTCCATTTCACCTACGACACCTATCAGCATAATTATCGGCCCGGAAGGGGGGCTGTCGGCAGCCGAAGTTAATGATGCTATCGGTCGGGGTGGTGTGGTCGCGTCGTTGGGAGATACGATTTTGAGAGTGGAGCATGCTGGACTTGTTGCACTCGCCCAACTTAATTATGCCATTCTCACAAAGGACTAAATCCATGGGACAACCTATTTTATTTGACTCCACGCTCCCCAACGGCTTAAAAGTGTTTGTCGTCTCCGATCCTTCCGCTTCGCTGACGGCTGTCAAAACGTTTATTCGAGCCGGATCGATGACCGAAGGCTCATGCCTCGGCCAAGGCATTTCACATTTTTTGGAACACCTGGTAGCCGGCGGACCGACACAATTTCGATCAGAATCTGACTACAAAACCGCGTTGTCATTACTCGGGGGTGGCTACAATGCCTACACCACAACCGATCATACCTGTTACTACATCAATACGGTCCCAACCCATACCCAAGAGGCGATCAAAATACTATCTGAATGGATGTTTTTCAATACGTTTGGAACCGTTGAGTTTGAACGAGAGCGGGAAGTTATTACCCGAGAAATCGAAAAAAACAACGCTGAAATAGGACGGGTGTATTATCAACTCTGCCAATCCAATTTTTACCAAAGCCATCCACTTCGATATCCTGTCATTGGGGTTTTGGCGAATTTCAAAACCACCACCATTCACCAATTAAAAGACTACTACCGGCGTTTTTACACCGCATCGAATATGATTCTCGTCGTTGGGAGCCCGTTACCCGTTGATCAAGTGATGGAGTGGGTCAATGATGAGTTTGGACGTGCACCGGCAGAATCCCCGCCCTATTTCCCCGTCACACCGGAACCGGTTCCATTTTCAGTTCGAAAACTGGAAACCCAAGGGGAGACCTCGACCACGTATTACAGCATCCGTTTTTCGACCACTGATCTTATGTCTAGCGATTTGTATGCACTTGACCTAATCGATTTTATACTAACAAATGGAGAAGATAGTGTATTAGTCAAAGATATCGTCGATGACAAAAAGCTCGCGTATTCGGTGTCATCGTCATCATATACCCCCACATTTTCAACCGGATATTTTGATATTTCGTTTGATCTCGATCGTGATCAATGCGACACCGTAAGAGCATGTGTATTTGATCACCTCCAACGGATTGCTAACGGCGACATCGACGATGGGATGATTGCCCGTGCTAAAAAGCAAAAATTAGCGGAAGATATCTTTTCTATCGCCACCATCGAAGATCGGATTTCAAGAATTGGAATGGGGTATTTGTATACCTACAGCCCAGACTTTTATGACGTATACCTGACTCAATTTAGGTCCGTAACCCGTGACGACGTTATTCGGGTCGCTAAGCGCTATTTTAATCCTCAGCGCACCGTCGAAACACTACTGTCCCCACGATCTGAGGAACCACAGATCCTGCCGACGGCGCACTACATTCCCACCACCAACATTCCAAAAAAACACGTATTACCGAATGGAGTTCGAGTCTTAGTCTATCCGGAAACATCCTATCCACGTGTGTTCGTAAAAACATTTTTTGAGGGGGGCCTGCGACGAGAAACCGTTTCAAACAATGGTATCGGTTCCACGATGGCGGATATGTTAGGTACCGGAACATCCACTCTAAGCAAACTGCAAATTGCCAAACAAATCGAGGATTGTGGGGCCGATATGAGTTCAAATATCGGCAATAACACGATGTCATATTCGTTAGATTGCTTGTCGGAGGACGTGGACACGATGATACCGCTGTACCTCAACACATTACTCGATGCGCAGTTTGATCCTAAGGAATTACTCGAGAGCCGCCGACAAATTCTAAAATGGATCGGTCAACGGCGAGACGATTGGTACCGATACGCAAGTTACCAGTTTCGAAAACAATTTTTTAAAGATCACCCCTACGGATTACCGATGAACGGTGAGCTGGAATCAATCAAAGCCATTACAGCGGCCAACGTGGACACATTTTTCCGAAGCCATTGGAACCCTCACGGGATAGTGATCAGTGTCGTGGGAGATATATCCGAACAAAAAGCCCTGGATTTAGTGGCTCCAATGGGGCATTTTCCGGTAACTGGCCATTCGATTGGGACACTGCCGCGACAACTTCACACTCAGGCATCAAAAATCAACGGAACTGTCGACCAGGATGTTGCCGCCGTTTTTGTTGCATTTGATGGAGAAACACTGAGCCACTACACCGAGGCCACCCAGCTCGATTTAATGACAACAGTACTTTCCGGAATGAATTATCCAGGCGGACGCCTCCATCACTTATTGCGAGACGAAGGCCTCGTCTACATGGTGCACGGGGTAAACCATTTGGCGGTTGAAAACGGATATATTATGGTGTGCGCGCTTACATCAGATACTCATCAACGTCGCGTCCACGAGATTATCCATGAGCAAATTGCATCGATTAAAAACACGCCCATTTCTTCAAGTGAATTTGACCAGGCAATTGCTCAGATGGGATTTCATTTCAAGGATCGGATTGCTCCATTAGAGTCTCTGGGAACCATTATTGCGGTGGATGAATTACTCGGAAAAGGATTTGACTACTCACGGCGATTAGATGAGTCATTGAAGCAGCTTCGCATTGATGACGTCCAAACCGCCGCCAATCGTTATTTAATTAATCCCCAAGAGTACTGGTTCAATAAATCGTCACGATGACCCTGCATACCTCAACTTATAAAGGAAAGCGAATATTAATTATCCTTACTGATGGCACCAAATTAATTGGTCGGTTCAAAGACAAAAAAAGTGGTGCGATTTTTACCGATGAACACGGTCGAATTCCAACCAACACTATCAAAGCAATGACCATCTATAAACCATCGATGGATCGACCTTGAAACTCCGGATCCTTCGCAATCTGGTGCCCAGCGTCCTGATTGGCGTCGGGGTGGGGATAACCTCTACAGCCTTTTTATTTGCCCTTCACGCCGTAACCGAATTACGATTAACTCATCCCAAATTAATCATTGGATTGCCGCTGGCGGGACTATTAACGGGTGCCATATCGATCTATTGTGGCCCCAGTGTCACACTAGGGATACGCCGAATTGTCGATGAAATTCACGCCCCGGCAACACGCATTCCACTCATAATGGCCCCCTATATATTTTTGACGACCCTCTTAACCCATGGGTTTGGCGGCTCGGCCGGACGTGAAGGCAGTGTTGTCCAAATCGGGGCCACGGTATCCGAATCGGTCAGTCAATGGCTGAGGGTGCATCCTGAGGACCGCCGCCGATTATTGATGGCCGGTGCCGCCGCCGGATTTGGGGCTGGAATTGGGGCCCCTTTGGCGGGAGCCATATTCGGAATTGAATTTTGGAATACCCGATGGAATTCATGGCGCGGACTTCTCGAAACAACACTTGCGTCCGCTGTGGCTACAACGGTAGCCCGATACATGCATGCCCCCCACACGCGTTGGATATCCGGCGCGATTTGCCCACCATTGTCGTGGCGACTTTGCCTGACAATGATCGGACTCGGGGTCTTATTTGGTGTCCTTGCCCGAACCTACTGTGGGGTCGAAAATATTTTTCACCAGGTGATGAGTCGGTTACCCTACTCACCCATCGTATCCCCATTTATAGGTGGCTCACTGATTAGCCTGGTTGTCATCGGAATGAGGTGGCAGATCTATACAGGATTAGGCATTGATTCAATCAATCACGCCTTATCTCATTCGTCGCATTGGACCACTCCGTTTATAAAGCTTCTGATAACAGCACTCACCGTGGCGTCAGGATTTAAAGGCGGAGAGTTTATCCCGCTAGTGTTTATGGGTAGCAGTCTGGGATCGGCACTAGGCCCCTATATGGGGTTATCGATAGGCATAGGTGCAGTGATGGGATTTGGATCCGTATTTGGCGCCGCTTCCCAAACCCCAATTGCCTCCGCGGTGATGGTAGCCGAACTGTTTGGAGCCGAGTGGCTAGGGTATGGGCTACTCGTCGGAGTGGTTGCCGCGTGGGCCGCAGGAAAAAAGGGTATTTATTATCCAAATCGGTGAGACACACTCGTTTCAAAAGACGATTATTTATGATCTGAGGTATAATTCATAAAATGAGATCCTGGCTATCAATTTCACTTTATGACTATCAACAGTTTTGGATCAATATTCGACATAGAGTGGATCCCTCAACAAAAATAATGGCGGTTGTAAAAGCAAATGCTTATGGTTTAGGAGCCATCGACCTATCCACATTTCTTGATCACAACAAATTAGTCGATTGGCTTGCCGTAGCGACTGGAGATGAAGCCTTAGAACTCCGAAAACACGGGATTAACATGCCAATACTGATATTATCGGATCCACTCTCCCCCCTATTGGGTTCAAACCTGGATGCTGATTGGGTAATCGGAGATGCAGATGGTATCCATAAAATGGAAACCGTTGCATCATTTGTTAACAAACGAATCAATATTCATTTAAAGATCGATACGGGGATGAACCGTATAGGATGCCATCCAACTCTGGCAAACTCTTTAATATCACAGATCAATCAATCACCCCATTTGCGACTAAGAGGTATAATGAGTCACTTTACATCATCTGATGACACCGATTCAAATGCGACTCAGCATCAAATTAGATTATTTTCGACAACAGTCTCCCATTTGAGCGAAACAGCAACGATCATCCGCCATATATCCAATTCAAATGGGATTCAGCATCACGGAGCTGAGTTTGATTTAGTACGAATTGGCGTCAAGAGTTACGAGTCAATCGCCTCTCTCCATGCCCAAATTATTCAGATTAAACCTGTTAGCGCCGGTGAAAGTATCGGATACAACAGAACCTATGTCGTGACCAATGACACTAATATTGCGACGGTCGGCATCGGCTATGCCGATGGAATTCCACGAAAATTCAATGGAGTTGTGCGCGTCGTCGATCAATTATGTCCCGTTGTTGGTTTAGTATGTATGGACACTCTAATGGTGGATATCGGGATCCTACCTGTTCAGGTTGGAGACCATGTTACTTTTTTTGACAAGCCAAATTCAGGGGGGCCATCAATACAAACATTTGCATCCAATAGTCGGCGAACAATTTACGAAGTGTTAACCTCATTGGGACAACGAATAGAACGCAGGTATATCGAGGCTTCATAAATGCTAATATAACTAGTCCCTGCTGACGCGGCCCCTGGACTACTATTTTGTCATTGTTCGCGGTCCCAAGTGCACGATTTCTACGAAACACTACTATCCCGGCACATAGTGAAGGATTGACGGAGTCAAGAGTCAGCCGTAGTGAAACCGACGAGACCGGAGTAGCACACGGTACTCAAAGCGGACACGCAGAAATACCGTCGTTATTGACGTACTCCGAAGCACCTAACCAGTCAATTAATAAATTTCAGTAATATGCTGCACTACCGCTTCACCGTCAGTAATAATCACCTCAATCCGTCGATCAAATGCATGCCATTCAGGATGTTTAAATAAAAAATAATCAATCGTTCTACTAATTCTGTTAATCTTTGAAAAATTGACCTTTTCGAGGGGATGAACCATCGCCCCCAACTTAAAATTTTTTACTTCGAAAAACACCAGCCCTTTCGTTACTGAATGAGCGATGATATCGACCTCCCCCCACCGAGACCGAAAATTTACACCAATTACATCATACCCATTATCGATCAAATATTGCCTGGCGACCCGTTCCCCCTGCCGTCCCTTTTGCTGACTAACGCTCATCAAAACAATCGATCTTGAATCGTCAAATTAAAGGTTCTTCGATGGACAGGCGACGGCCCCCTTAACGACAAAGCCCGATAATGCCGTTGGGTCCCATACCCTTTATTTACGTCAAATTCGTAATTTGGCCACAATGTAGACATCGCCACCATTATTCGATCTCTCACAACTTTCGCCACAATGGACGCGGCACTAATGGAAGGATGTAATCGATCCCCTTTAACCAAGGCCGTAGCCCTACCTTTCAGGCGTTGTGGAACTCGATTACCATCGATAATAACAGCCAAATCGTGACCGAATTTCAACCAGTGATCCGTCTTATCCGATGCACAGATCGCATCTATTCGACACACCGCGTGATTCATTGCCGACATGGTAGCTGTGAGTATATTCACCCGATCAACCGTCACGTGACTATGGCTGCCAATACCAATGCGCGATCGAGAGTTGATTAAGACCGAATACAACTCGTCTCGGCGCGCCGACGATAACGTTTTTGAGTCACAAAACAACCGAGAATCCAAATCGGGATCAAGCCAGACGGCTGCCGCAACCACTGGTCCCGCGAGGGCCCCCCGTCCAGCTTCATCAACACCAATACATGGTAAATAGTCTGGGGATGTCACCAACAGCTATCCCGTCAGTGTGGATAATACCGAAATCTAATTATATCGGCTAAACACCAATACAGCGTTGTGTCCGCCAAATCCAAACGAATTTGATATTGCGATATTGACATCGGCTTTTGCAGCCACATTAGGTGTGTAATTCAAATCGCAATTTGGGTCCGGCGTATCGTAATTAATCGTCGGAGGAATAAGCGAGCGATTGATCGTAAGGATAGTTTGAACGGCCTCCAACGCACCGGCCGCACCGAGCAAATGGCCAGTCATCGATTTAATGGAATTCACACGCAACTTGTACGCGTGCTCACCAAAGACGGTCTTAATCGCTTCGGTTTCATTTTTATCATTTAACTCAGTAGAGGTTCCATGCGCGTTGACGTAATCCACATCTCCAGGCTCGATTGCGGCCGACCGAAGGGCCATCCGAATTGCCCGTTGAGCCCCCTCTCCCTCCGGAGCAGGAGCCGTAATATGATACGCATCCCCGCTAGAACCAAATCCAATAACCTCACCGTAAATCGTGGCGCCTCTCGCTTTGGCATGCTCAAGTTCTTCAAAGATGAGAACGGCGGCACCTTCTCCCATAACAAATCCGTCTCGACCGGCATCAAACGGACGGGACGCTTTAGTGGGGTCATCATTACGCTGAGACAACGACCTCGCGGCACAAAAACTCGCCAGCCCCAACGGGGTGATTGTTGATTCGGCCCCCCCAGTGATCATGGCCACTGCTTCACCCCGCTGAATTGTCCGATAGGCATTACCCATCGAGTTAGCGGAGGAAGCACACGCAGTTACTGAGCACGAGTTGGGTCCTTTCGCCCCCAACTTTATGGCTACCTGACCCGATGCCATATCAGTAATCATCATTGGAACCGTAAATGGACTGACGCGAGAGGGGCCTTTCTCGACCAGAACCCGAACTGTTTCTTCAAGCACTTCGATACCACCAATACCAGAGCCAATTTCAACCCCAATATGTTCCGCTTCAGCATCGATGTTTAACCCGGAATGAGCCACAGCTTCTACTGCGGCAGCAACTGCCAGTAAAATAAATCGGGAGGTGCGACGAGCTTCCTTTTTATCGAAAATGGTTTCGGGATCAAAATTCTTAACAGTACCCGCGATTTGAGTCGAAAAATCACTCACATCAAAGGAGGAAATACGTTCAACGCCCGATTTTCCGCCAATTGCGGACAACCAAAAATCCTCTGAGTTATTACCCAGAGGATTTATAGTTCCAAAGCCAGTGATAACTACTCGTTTCACCGGAGTCCTATTTAACGTTGCTTAGGATGTAATCGACAGTGCGACCAACCGTAGTTAATTTTTCTGCGTCTTCATCAGCAATTTCAGTCCCGAATTCTTCTTCCAAAGCCATAACTAACTCGACTGTATCGAGCGAGTCCGCGCCTAAATCATCGGTAAACGATGCTGATTCGGTAACCTCTTCTTCGGACACACCTAACTGCTCCACAATAACCGATCGAACCTTTGAATATACATCATCACGAGAAAGAGCCATTACTTTACCTCCATAAATTTTTACATTAACATCCCACCGTCTACGGTGAGTACCTGTCCGGTGATGTAACTCGCCAGATCAGACGCCAAAAACAATGTGGCATTGGCTATGTCTTGTGTCGAACCTAGCCGCTTGAGCGGAATTTGGGACATTATATTATCAAGATATTCTTTCGGTAAAGATTCAATCATATCCGTATCAATAAATCCGGGCGCAACCACATTACAGGTGATACCTTTGGCACCAACTTCTTTCGCAATTGACTGAGAAAATCCGATCATACCAGCTTTAGATGCGGCGTAATTCGCTTGGCCTGGATTACCCATTTGCCCAACAACAGAACTAATATTCACGATTCGACCATACTTCTGTTTAAGCATCGGTCGAATAGCCGCCTTGGTGGTGTTGAACACCGATTTCAAATTCGTATCAAGAACCGCATCCCAATCCGTCTCAGACATCCGTAACAACAAGTTATCTCGAGTAATTCCGGCGTTATTAACGAGAATATCCAACCGACCGAATAATTCGATAACGGTTTTTATCATTGTCTCGGTTTCTGAAAAATTGGCCACATTTACCTGAATACCTTTTCCAGACACCCCATATTTTTTGGCCAACTCATCGGCCACCTGATCACACCGCAATTGCTGCGTCGCACACACGACCACCGTGGCGCCACACGACGCAAACGAGTCCGCAATGTGGTACCCAATCCCACGGGATGCACCCGTAACGACCACTACTTTTCCTTTAAAATCCATGCCTAGTCTCCTAATGCTCCACGATGCTAGTCAGCCACTCGGTAGCCGAGACTGAATCGTTTATAGTTTGAACAGGTAGTTCAGGGGCGATCTTCTTCACGAGCCCAGTCAACACTTTCCCTGGACCGATTTCCACGACTGCCCCTACCGTGTCTTTTAGGTAGGTAACAGTCTCAATCCATCGAACAGGGGAGACCACTTGTAGGGGCAAATTCGATTTTAGCTCATCCACTCGGGTCTCCGGTTGGGCGGTACGATTGAGAACGATAGGAACAGCCGCATTTCGAAACTCGATCGGAGAGATAAAGTCGCCGAGAACCTTCGCCCCCTTTACCATCATCGGAGAATGAAACGCACCGCTTACCGGCAGTGGAATCACCTTGCCACCTGCACTTTTTAAGTCACTAACCGCCTGTTCTAACGCCGTCTTTTCTCCAGACACAACAATTTGACCAGGGCAATTATAATTGGCAATCACCACAGGGCAGTGGGTGTATGGCTTAAGAATTTCGGTAATTACATCAACGTCAAGTCCCATGACAGCCGCCATACCCGACAGGCCGGCAGGTACGGACTCGGCCATTCCCCTACCACGGGCATCAATTATCCGAAGCGCAGTTTCAAAATCAATGGCGCCTGCCGCATAATATGCCGTAATTTCGCCAAGACTATGTCCAGCCACATGGGACGCCTGAATTCCACGAGACTGAAGAATCGACAGGATAGCCGCTGACACTACAAAAATCGCCGGCTGAGCGTTTGATGTAACCGTCAGGTTTTCGGTGGGGCCGTTAAAGCAAATATCTGAAATCGACCGACCTAGAATTTGATCCGCCGTCGCAAAAATATTGGCCGCCTCAGGAAACGTTTCAACCAAATCCTTGCCCATTCCAACTTTCTGTGATCCCTGACCAGGAAATAAAAAAGCAATTGATGACATACCGTTATACTCCCCAACGAATAATATTAGTGGCCCAGGTAAAACCCGCTCCAAAACCAATTGTTGCTACTAAATCTCCGGGACGTATCCGTCCACACTCAACAGCCTCATCGATGGCGATTGGAATCGATGCCGCCGAGGTATTGCCGTAGGTCGCAATATTCGAAAACACTTTACTGTCGGGTAAGCCCAATTTTTCCCCCACATATTGAATAATCCGGCTATTCGCTTGGTGCAACACCAATTGATCAATATCATCCGGAACTTTCCCAATTTTCCCCAATGTTTCGAGCAGGGAATTCACCACCGTATTAACCGCAACTTTAAATACTGATCGCCCTTCCATGAAAATCAAATGCTCTTTATCCGCAACAACTTGATCCGACAAGGGCTTACGGGTCCCCCCACCCTTAATCATAAGTATAGACCCTTCTGAACCATCAGCGTGCAAATCCGACGCAATGACACCGGGCTCCTGAGTGGCTGACAGAACTACGGCTCCGGCCCCATCGCCAAACAAAATACAGCTACCACGATCCGACCAATTTACCAGTTTCGACAGCGAATCGGCCCCAACAACGAGTACATTGCGACAGGTTCGATTCTGAACAAATTGAGTTCCCGTCGCCAACGCGTACCCAAAGCCTGAACATGCTGCCGACAAATCAAATGCACCGACCGTCCTCAATCCCAATCGATTTTGAAGAATCGAAGCAGTCGATGGAAACCCAATGTAATCCGGAGATGTGGTCGCCACAATTACCAGATCAATTTCGCTGGTTGCCTTACCCGACCGTTCCAAGGCAATTTTTGCGGCTTCAAAAGCCATATCAGAAGTTGACATGTCCGCAGGAGCTATACGTCTGGATTTAATTCCAGTCCGCTCAACAATCCATTCATCAGATGTATCAATCCCCATGGAAACCAAATCAAAGTTTGATACCACGTTCGGCGGAAGAAACTTCCCCCACCCCACTATTCCAACGTTTTGGGTCAAGCCATCGCCCTCGCCATATTTTCAACAATTTGAGACTCAACTGACGCCACTGCTTGCCGAACAGCATTTTTAATCGCGTTAGCGTTCGATCGACCATGTGCAACTACCGAAACACCATTTAAACCCAGCAAAGGGGCACCGCCATATTCCGAAAAATCGTAATGTTTTTTAAACTGCTTGAGGGATCGCCGCAACAACAATAAGCCAATCAACGCCAGCCAATTAGTTTTGGCTTCATTTTTAAAAAAATCAAAAAACAGTTCCGCCGCACCCTCCCCAAACTTGAGCATGCTATTTCCAACAAACCCATCAGCTACAACCACATCAGCCACTCCGGACAATACGTGTTTACCCTCAACATTACCAATAAAATTGATACCTGGATGGGCACTCAATAGCTCATAGGTTGCTTGAGTTACCTGATTCCCCTTCTCAACCTCTTCCCCGATATTTAAAAGTCCGACCTTGGGATTTTTTGAGCCCAAGATAAGCTGGGCATAATGCGACCCCATGACAGCGAACTGCGACAGGTGAGACGGCCGACTATCCACACTAGCGCCCATATCCAGCATAACGAAGGGTCCCGTTTTTGACGGCATTATGGTAGCAATCGCTGGACGTTCGACATTATTTATCCGACCCAGAACAAGGGTCGAGGCCGTCATAACCGCACCGGTATTCCCCGCAGACACAAAGGCATGGGCCTGACCTGACTTAACGAGCTCTAACCCAACCCGGATAGATGATTCTTTTTTCTGCCGAAACGAACGAGTCGGGGATTCACCCATATCGACGATGTCAGGGGCGTGAACTATGGATAGCCGAGCACCTTCGCTGACGTTGCATCGACCCAACGACTCTTTTACTAAATCGGAGGGGCCGAGCAATACAATCTTCACATTATCATAAGCCGCAATTGCTTCGGCGGCTCCAAGCACGATCTGGTCGGGCGCGTGATCCCCTCCAACCGCGTCGAGTGCTATTGTAGCCAAGAACTATTCTTCTTTCTCTGCGCCAGTCACTTTCCGAGATTTGGTGACAACTACAGGTTTGCCTTTATAAAATCCACATACGTTGCAGACAAAATGAGATTGTCCCAAGGCACCGCAATCGGGACAGGGTCGAAGGTTGGGGGGTGTAATTTTCCACCGGGCCCCTTTCATACGCTTTTTTGATTTGGAACGTCGTTTTTTTGGAACTGGCATGTCAAAAATCCTCTAATATATACAATTTTTCATTACGCAAATAGTGAGCGATTCTATTGCGCGTCCACCGCTCCTGTCAACAGAAGCGGTGGTGAAATACACAAAGTACAGGGTTTAAATATCGTAATACATCACAAATTCATACGGGTGCGGACGCAAGTCCATCGCTTTAACTTCGTTCGCCATTTTATAGTCAATCCAAGTCTCAATAACGTCTTTGGTAAATACATCTCCCTTTAGCAAAAAGGCATGATCATTTTCTAACGCCTCTAACGCCTTCGCCAATGAGCCAGGGGTATGAGGAACCTTCGCCAATTCTTCAGGCGGCAGATCGTAGATGTCTTTATCCAACGGCTGACCGGGGTCAATTTTGTTTTGAATTCCGTCGATCGCGGCCATTAAGATCGCGGAAAACGCTAGGTATGGATTGCAACTAGGATCTGGACATCGAAACTCGAAGCGCCTTGCCTTCTCAGAGGAGTGCGACATAGGGATTCGAATCGATGCACTTCGATTGCGTCGGGAATAGGCCAAATTAACCGGTGCTTCATATCCTGGCACTAGCCGCCGGTAGCTATTTGTCGTGGGATTGGTTAGAGCAAGCAATGCAGGAGCATGCTTTAAAATACCACCAATTGCATACATCGCCGTCTGTGACATTCCCGCATATCCGTCCCCAGCAAATAAGTTCTTGTTATCCTTCCATATGGATAAGTGAACGTGCATTCCGCTCCCGTTATCACCAAATAACGGCTTGGGCATAAATGTTGCTGTTTTCCCGTATTTTCGAGCGACGTTTTTTATCACGTACTTATACTTCAACAAGTTATCGGCCATATGGACCAACGGAGCAAATCTCATACCGATCTCACTTTGCCCACCCGTTGCGACTTCATGATGCTGAGCCTCCATCGGGATCCCCATCTCCTGAAGAGTCAACATCATTTCGGATCGTATATCTTGATGTTGATCAGTGGGGGGAACAGGGAAATAGCCTTCTTTATTCCGAACCTTGTAGCCTAAGTTGGGAAATTCTTCTTTACCCATATTCCAACGACCCTCGACTGAGTCTAAGAAGTAAAAGCCCTGATTTTGAGTTTGATCAAACCGCACATCGTCGAAAATAAAGAATTCCGCTTCGGGACCCAAAAACGCTATATCCCCAATGCCAGATGACTTAAGGTACATCTCAGCTTTTTGTGCAATGTTACGAGGATCACGCGAGTAAGGCTGACGAGTTAAGGGATCATGAATTGTACATCCTAATACCAGAGTTTTAGCCTCGAAAAAGGGGTCAATAAATGCCGTATCAGCAACTGGCAACATTAACATATCTGATTCGTTAATCGCCTGCCAACCTCGGATGCTCGACCCATCAAATCCCAGACCACTTTCGAAAAAATCCTCATCAAAATTCGCGGCTGGAATAGAGACGTGCTGCCAAATACCAGGGAAATCCATAAATCGCAGGTCTATAACCTGGACTCCCTCCTTTTTCACAAATTCGACTAGCTCTTTGGGAGACTTCGGCGCAGCTGGCATAACACGGTCCTTTCCAGAAGTTAATTTTTGGTTAAAATATTCGGTATTGGAACTATTTTTTTGGAACCTTTACACTGTACACTACTTTTCGCCATTTAGGTAAGGCGAAGTTTAGTTTTCTACAAAGATGGGAATTTTAGTCTCGCAACGTGTACTTTTAGCTCACTTTTCACTTAGGAAGGAAAATTTATGACACTTCATGGCGTTCCCGGAATATCGGCTGGATCCATTTCGATGGGACTAAAACTTCAACAGGTTGAAAGCAACATGTCAGGGAAAGATTTGGGCATCAATTTATCTAATTCCGTCAAACAATTGGTATCCGCCATGCGAAATGAAATCAACAGCAATTTTTCTGGGGCATCTCTCGGTAAAGTCAATGATTTATTCGGGAAATTTTTTCATCAACTCAATGAGCATCGACCGGACCTATTACTCGACCTAATTGACGATGCTCGCTTTAATTCACTCAACGCCACCATGGGCGATACATTTACGCCAACAATCAGCCCGGAGTCGAGTCGCCGGCATGATGAGGAAATGGCAATGGCATCGCAACTAACCGCTTATCACTTCAATATCAGCGTCATTTCAGCCAGCAGAGTCGACTCGAAAACATTCGCAATTGACGGGCAATCGCTGGTCGCAGCTGGACGTGGGGATAAGTCTGCAATTGATTCTCTCCGCCAATCCGTGTCCGAGCTTGCCGCTGACAAAGGCGTCCGATCGGGTAATGCGGACACCACGACCCAACGATCGCCGCAGTCCAGCACGGATCAGTCGAAATCAGAGGATGCCATTGGAATCACGATATCCGAATCGTTACTTCAACACCTTCGGCATGGTGATCCAAAGGCGATCGATGATTTAATACGCCAAGCGCTCGACACCGTTGAATCTACGACGCCCCCCCAAGAATCGGCGGCCTCAAATTCGATGGTGGCCGCAATTATTCGGTACAGAGAGCTCTTAAGCAAACCAATGAATGACACGACATTCGGAAACGATACTGAACTGCTATCGTCGGTGGTAACCATTGCATTGTCAAAAGGCGCCGTCGAATGGGCTAACAAAGCATCCGAGAATCAAAATCAAAAAGACCCTAACAGCAAACGTCAAGAATCGATTCAGCAAATTATCAAAAAAATTCAAGCACATCTTAGCGACGGACTGGATGGATTAGACGAATTAAGCGAACTTCGCGGGTTATTAATGTCAGTCGACGGGATCATTGAGGCCTGCCCCGGACTCATGGACGACCTTAAAGTGGCATTTAACGAGTTTATGAGTCAACAATCAGGAAATCTTGACAAAAACTCCGCTGAACAATTACTTCGCCAAGCTAACGAAATTATTTCTTCAGCGACAGGAGAAACGCTTTTTTCTGAATCAGAAATAGCGGCAATATCAGAGTCAATCGGGCAGCTGAATCCAACATTCGACGCCAAAGGATCTGCCATATCAACTCACTCAACAGGTCTCTCCGATCAACGCATCGTAACACCAAACGAACCGAGCGCAATTGGAAGCCCACAGGCATTCTCGAGTATGGTGCCAAAACCAGTGAGTTTAACCCATTTAATGGCCCCCAGCACCGGCACAAGTTATGGGATCTCGGAGACATCGAGTTTATCAGGGGATACCTCATCAGATCGGCAAAATTCTCAATCTCGAATATCTCAAATTATTGATTTCTTAGATCGAATATTTACTGAAAGCATCGATCAAGCATTAGACAAAGTCCTCCTGGGTTTTGAGACAAAACACTTGCTCCCAGGATCCCGAACCGTTGACCCCTTCAAATCCGATACCTCCCCATCAACCCAACTAGCGAGTGATTTATTCTAGTCCCGGACGGTGATCAACCCCGCTAATCAGAAATTCTGAAAATATCCCGCAATGATCGGAGGCCATCCCGGGATGAATTGCGTATCCTGTGCCCAACGTTCCCCGCGACCACAACTGACTTAGGGCTCGATTGGGACCCGATGCCGGAAAATCAAACAAACTTGACTCCCCCTCCCCATGAATTGGGCGCATGCGTTTAAAACCGGCCTGATCAAGGAGTGACAACGTCACATCCTCCCCGTAATTATTTTCTGGGTCATCTGGAAACCACAGGTCCCCCGGATGATAGCCTACCGAGTTAAGGTCGCCCCCAATAATTAATGGGGTATCACGCTGACTCGGAAACTGAGCCAAAGCCACGCGCAGCTGATCACAACGGGTATCGCGGTTAAAAGCGTCAAGATGGAGGTGAGCCAAACGTACGGTTTGCGAGGGAAGGCAGATCACACAGTCTTGTAGCACTTGTGTCAAATAAAAATGGCGATACAACCACCCCTTGTCCGAACGTTGAGGAAGTTCGTGGTGCGCCGAATAGATGATAGGATACCGCGATAGGATTAAATTACATGCGTGCACGGGTCCAAAATGTCGGCTTATTTTCCAGGTAATCGGAAACGGAACCCAGGAATTTTTCCAAACTGTAGCAAAATCAAAATATTTATATCCAAGCGATTTTGTCAAAAAATCAACTTGATTAACATAGGCACTTCGCCTGGAACGTACGTCCACCTCCTGCAGGAAGACCACATCAGCGTCCGAATCAGCAATCAGGGCGCCAATCGAATTTAGGCGATCCACCACTACATCAGCCGGCTGGACCCCATCCACCAATCCGTTCCATCCCCCGCAAAAACCGATGTTAAACGTGAGCACCGTCAATCTCTGTACCATAACTATAGTTTACTAGCCTTAGACCAATATTTCGACGTCATTTTCTACGTCACCTACCCGCACAATAAATCCATATAATTCGATACATAAAATAGTCGAAAATGCTCGTTATACGGAATAACAACAGGCCATAAAAAAGGGAAAGAGGTGCAATCGTGAGTATAGAATCATCATCAAATTCAAACAAAGCGAGAATGCTAGATTTAAATGCGTTACGAAATGCTCAGATCGGTGGAGGAGCGGTTTCTCCAGAAAAGAAAGAAATTTCACAGGATCGTAGTGAGCAACCATCATTTGAAAAATTATTAAATGACATTGTAAATTCACAAATGGAAGCCGAAAAAGAAATCGAAGTTGCGAAAATGCAGGAACGCATCAGTCCAGTTAATCCGGAGTTGAAACCAAAAATTGGATATTCGGACGGATTTAAACATGACGGAGAACGCACCGAATGGGGAATTCAAAATTAGGATTCCCTTAATTTAGGCAGTTGACTGTAATGGCGCATGATCTTGGGCGTGTGAATGCTCCCAGCCTGACGGAATTACAATCGCAGGCTCCCTCCAGGCGCCCGATCGACTCCCAACTTAAAGCTCAACTTAAAGATGTCTTGATGACATCCAGATCCATCGCTAATCCATCTCGGATCGACGTTGTTACAGCGGTTGATAAACTTCAAAACCTCTCCACCCTTCTCAACGATACACGCTCTAAAGGAGTTATTGATCATGTTATCAACAAGATCCAAACCGATCACCTATTGACCATCACAACCGCCGCGTCCGTCGAAAAAATTATTGCCAGTGTCATCTCTGGTATTCAGGCACAAACAACCAGCGTAAAACCAGCGACGAAATCACACTCATCGGAGTTTACAAAATCTCGTCATCCGGTAGAACCAATGCACGATCACGACACACTGTCACAAAAAGCACTCAGCATTATCAAACGTCTTTTTACCTAGGAGCGGCGCTACGTCGAGTATTTTTTTACGAGAAATAAGACCGCAGCTCACTGTTTTGTCGAGATCCAGATCCTGCGTCAACAGGACCCCGATTGGGAGCACAGATGCCGGTAATCACCGGCTTTAGATTCAATCTGGCCGCTCTACTGAAATTCTCCCTAATTTACCGACTCGAAATTCGGCCACCACAATTCGTGCAATCCGATCAACATCCGGTATTCCCCCGGCGACTAAAACACCCCGTTTTCGTGCAATCGCCTCAAGAACCTGCTCAGTATCGATCGACGGCTCAACTTTATACCGATGGGCAATAGCCATGGGGTATCGGCGAACTAAAAACTCGACAATCCATTGAGCAATTTCAACTGAATCCAGAAGTTCATCTTTGACGGAACCAATTGCCGCAAGCGTAGTCCCAACCTGATCATTATCAAATTTTGGCCATAACACGCCCGGGGTATCCGCAATTCGAAATTTATCATCAACTTTAATCCAGGTTAACCCACGTGTTACACCGGGTTTATTTGCGGCTTTCACTACATTCCGACCACGAAGCTGATTAATTATTGCCGATTTACCAACATTTGGGATCCCCGCCACCAATACCGACAAGCCTATATTTTTCCGAGCAGGATAACGCCGACTATAGGCATCGTGACATCCCGAAATTAAAGCCGCCCGGGTAGACCCCACTGTTGCCGAAAACGCCAGTACTTCCCGCGTATGTTTAAATGAGGATTGCCATTGTTTGGTCACTACCGGATCGGCGAGATCGGCCTTATTCAGGACCACCAATCGTGGCTTGTGTTGAGACATTTCATCGAGTATTGGATTGGCGCTGGCCATGGGAGCGCGGGCGTCGCGGACTTCTAAAACCACGTCGATCTTCGGGATCATTTCACCCAATTCCCGACGAGTCCTGGCCATATGGCCAGGAAACCACTGAATCGTCACCGTTATTTTAAGGTAGCGACGAACTGTTTCAAACGGGAAAGCCCTTCAACAATATTTTCAGTCGATGTTGCATAGGAAATTCGAATGTAATTTTCGGTACCAAATCCAGACCCCGGCACACATGCAACGAACGCATCTTCTAATAATGCTTTACAGAACGACGCCGAATCCTCAATGAATTTTCCCGATGGAGTCGTTTTTCCGAAACAACCGGATATATTGGGAAACGCATAAAATGCGCCTTGAGGAGACAAGCATGTAATACCTGGAATAGAGTTCAGTGTATCCACCATAATATTTCGTCTCTGATTAAATGTATCCGTCACCGTAGCCAGTTCAGGCGACACGGAATTCAGTGCTTCTGTCGCTGCATACTGGGACGGAGTTGTCGGATTCGACGTAATATGGCTTTGAAACTGTCCCATCTTATCCGCAATTTCCGATGCTGCCGCGGCGTAACCAATGCGCCATCCAGTCATCGCATGTGATTTCGACACTCCATTGATCACGATTGTCCGCTCCTTGATATCCTGTGACAGCTCGGCGATGCTGGTGTGGCCGACGGACTCGTCGTATATCAAATTTTCATAAATCTCATCGGAAATAACCACAAGGCGGGGGTGCTTTAATACCACGGCCGCAATCGCAGCTAATTC
>RHAI01000002.1 GCA_010028705.1 bacterium | reverse complement strand
GGTTGAGTTGATCGTTCCTGTGGCTTGTGAAGAGCGGTTGCGGTTTGCCATTCGTGAAGGTGGACGGACTGTCGGCGCGGGCGTTGTGACTCAGATTATAGAATAGTCTAATGATCCCAATAAGGGGGGGAAGGCACCACTACGCATGAATTTACAATCTACCCCTCTCCTCAGTTCCCACCAAAAATTAAACGCAAAACTAGTAGACTTTTCGGGGTATAACCTTCCGGTTTGGTATTCATCACTCCGAGAAGAACATCTGGCTGTTCGCACCCATTCTGGAATGTTCGACGTGTCTCACATGGGCGCGATTCGCCTGACCGGAGGATTGGTCGAAGATCTCTTGTCTACCGTTACTTGCTCGTCGCTTAAAAAAGCGTGTCGTTCGATTATGACCTATTCCATGATTCTCAATGAGTCGGGTGGCGTCATGGATGACATTATGATGGGAAAAGTGGATTCAAATGAATGGCTGATGATTGTAAATGCGTCGAATAAGGCTAAAATTTTACAGTGGTTACGTCGCCACTCCCCATCGGGTGTTACGGCTGACTTTATCGACACATACGCCATGCTGGCAGTTCAAGGTCCGCAGGCCATCACTCACGTTGAACCATTGGTTCCCGAGGCGTCAACGTTAAGCCGCTTTGAAATTAAGGCCATAGAATTAAATGGTACCCGTGGATATATCATGAGAACAGGGTACACCGGGGAAGATGGGGTTGAGCTCATTATTCCAGGCGCCCAAGCCCCCGTATTATTTGAAGCACTCATTAAAAAAGGCGTAGTTCCGTGTGGATTAGCGAGCCGAGATAGCCTTCGGATTGAAGCTGGGCTTCCATTGTACGGACATGAATTATCTGAAGACATTTCCCCCCTGGATACCCGATACCGTTGGGTGATCGACTGGAACGGCCATTTCATCGGCAAATCGGCCCTAGTAGAGTTCAAAAATTCTCGATCGAACCGTCACACTATCGGTATTCGTGTTGCCACAAAACAAATTCCTCGGCAAGGTTCGATCGTGGAAGACCTTGGCGTGGTAACATCAGGATCCTTACCTCCAGGCTATGACGAAGCGATTGCTATGGCAATCGTGACAGGCCCCGTCGAAGTGGGCCAGCCGATTACCGTCCAAATACGTGGAAACCGTATTTCAGGTACTGTCGTTGAAGTCCCTTTTAAATCGTAGGTAACGAGGAGTAGTCGAATGCCCCAAGCAATGGTTGTTATGGCCGACGGATTTGAGGAAATTGAAGCTATTAGTATTATTGGCGTACTTCGCCGCGCAAAAATAAAGGTACTGGTTACGGGACTAGAGTCACTCGAGGTGACTAGTTGCCGCGGAATCAATGTGATGGCGGACGCCCTACTGGCTGATGAAAAAGACCATCATTTTGATATTATCATACTTCCTGGGGGAGAACCCGGTTGTACTCATCTCCAGGAAAGCACTTTATTAGAATCCATATTACGCCGCCAAAATACCGAGGGACGGTTAATAGGAGCCATATGCTCAGCCCCACGGATATTAGCAAAGCATGGACTTTTAAAGGGGATTAATGCCACCAGCTTTCCAACCACAGCAAGTTATATGACCGAGTCAAATTACCAAGAAAAACCAGTAGTCGTAGATGGCCTATTTATTACCGGAAGAGGCCCAGCAATTGCGATGAAATTTGCGCTTGGGGTAGTGGAGAAATTATGTGGACGGGATACCGCACTCGAAATAAAAAAGGCCATGTTATTCGATCTACGGTAATGAGGGCCCTCGGCTCATGTGTAATATGTTTGCTTATTCTAACTGTGACTACCCAATCCGTAGAGCGGATCGTATCTCTTTCACCAGCGGCCACTGAAATTTTAGCGACATTAAATGCAGAATCACAGTTAGTGGGAGTTTCCGACGACTCTGATTTCCCACTGTCGATATCCAGCCTTCCCAAAATCGGACCATTTCTATCACCAAATATCGCTAAAATTGCGGCAGTTCGCCCCACGATGGTAATTGGCATTGGACAACACGAAACAACCCCATTGCGAGAACTCCGACGACGAGGCGTCAAAGTTGTATTATTTGAGTCGCCCGATTCCATTCCAGAAATTTACCGAATTATTCGACAGATTGGAATCTTAACAGGCCACGAAAAGCAGTCCGGCATCGTGCTAAATCGGTTATACAATGAGGTTGCCAGCATTGCGCACACCCGCACTAAAATAAAACCGACCGTATTTGTCGTGATTTGGCATCCACCGATTGTCTCGGCAACCGACAACACGTTTATTGGGGATATGATCCGTTGTGCTGGCGGGGTTAATGCGATCGACCCAGGCGCAGTGCGATATCCAAAAGTTCCACGGGAACTCATGCTATACAAAAATCCATCGGTTATTATTGTCGCGAATCCATCGATCGCTGAGTCCGTAACGACCGACGCCGTCTTTCAGGTGACTGCCGCCTACCGAAGTCACCATATTATTTCATCAATAGATCCGAATTTATTAATGAGGCCTGGCCCAAGGTTTCCGCAAGCGATTCGCGCGATCCAACGTGCCATTTCAACGTCAGTCCCGCGATGAACCGTCGAAGCCACCGACGCCTATTCCTAGTGTTTGCGACCGTAATTGTCGTAATCCTGGCGACGCTCCCCAGTGTAGTGAGCACTCAACCCTATCGCGATATGCTCTGGACGTTGCAATGTGTCAGAATTGTGGTCGCCCTATCATGTGGGATGATACTCGGATCTACTGGGGCCGCCCTTCAAGGCGCTTTGTCAAATCCGTTGGCTGACCCCTACATTCTCGGGGTATCCGCGGGAGCCGGATTGGGAGCCACAATTGCAATTGCATGCGTGTCCCCATTGTATTTATCCGTGGGGCTTCCAATCGGGGCATTACTTGGAAGCCTAATCACCACAGGTATTTTGGCGGTTGGGATTCGCTCCATCGGTTCAGCCAATTCTACGTCTGCGATACTCGTCGGCGTGTCTATCAACGCCCTGTTTTCGGCCCTGACCATGGTCATGATGTTTCTGGTTGGACCAAAAATAAGTTGGGTAATGCTATGGCTAATGGGGGATTTTTCTCAGGCATCCGTACTCCAATCAGTGATCACGTTAGCGAGCGCCGTAATCGGCATCGGCTTACTGAGTCGCTTCAGTACCCACCTGGATGCATTGACATTAGGAGACGATATTGCCCACGCCTTCGGAATACCCGTGAATCGCGCCCGCCTTCACATTATCACCATTTGTTCTATCCTCGCAGGGATCTCGGTAGCGAGCGGGGGAATGATTGGATTCGTAGGTTTAATCACGCCGCATCTGTGTCGACAGCTTGGAATTGTACACCACCGACATTTAATTCTACTCAGTGCTCTTGGATCCGGCACCCTTCTACTACTTTGTGATCGGTTAGCATCGGTCTCGATATTTAGTACGGCGTTGCCAATTGGGGTGGTCACGGCCCTAATAGGGGCCCCATTTTTTATTGGTTTACTATATTCTAGACGCCATGACAGCCTTTGAATTCAAAAACGTCACAATTGGATATACGCATCCAGTATTAACGAACATCTCGGTGCGCGGCGATGCCAACTCCCTGATTTCAATTATTGGGCCTAATGGGTCAGGAAAAACCCTTTTCCTAAATGCTCTGGCTGGATTAATTACTCCCATCTCGGGCGACATTCGTCGTCCAGCCCGTATGGCCTGGAAGTCCACACATCTACCCCGTTTTTGCCCATTTCGGGTAACAGATATTGTTCGATTTCATCCCAAGGCAGTCTCCGGTTTCGACGCCGCCTGTGTGTCCGATGTCCTCAATACCTTCAATTTGACACACCTATCGACGCATCCGCTTGAACGACTGAGTCATGGCGAACAGCACCGAGTATTTCTGGCACGATTGTTTTGCGCCAACTATGACATGATCATTCTAGATGAACCGCTCAATGGTCTGGATCCAATTCAAACCATCCGATTAAACAATCAATTGGCAGGATTCTGTCAAAGGGGGGGTATCGCTGTCGTGAGCGGTCACAATTTGGATTGGGTCGCTCAACACTCCACCAAGATTTTTGCTGCAGGGAACGGCCAACTGATACCAATTACGAACGACGACCTCGCCAAGGAATACTTCGTGCAATCATGGTACGATCGGCCGCTCAGCGTTAAGACCCATCTCCAGTAATGCCTAAGCGGCGGGAACCTTTCGGCCTCTATCACTCACGGAAATATTTTTAGTCTGAAATCATCCGAACAAGAGTCCGAATATGTTTGGAACGACGCTTTAAATACTTAAAAATCCCCGTCGCAATAATTGTGACACTTAATACAAATCCTAATGCAGCCACTCCATCAAGATATCCAACAATTATCGCGGCTAAGCCTAACATAAAAGTGCACGCGTAAATCAGTATTACCGCCTGCTTAACGTTCAGTCCAGCATCTAATAATTGATGATGGAAATGTTCTTTATCCGGGCTCATAATTGATTGCCCTTTTTTTAAACGCCGAATGATCGCGAACGTTGTGTCTAAAATTGGAACGGCTAACGCGATAATAGGGATACCCATTGAAATCACAAATTCACTTTTAAGAACTCCCACAATTGTGACGACGCTTAAAACGTACCCTAATAGCATCGAGCCAGCATCCCCCATAAAAATAGTTGCCGGAGGAAAATTAAACCGGAGAAATCCCAGTGAGGCCCCGGCAAGTGCAATCGCTACTATCGCCGCAGACCACTGCCCAGTTTGAACCGAGACGATCGCAATCATGACAGCTGATATGGCCGAAACTCCTCCGGCTAATCCATCCAGTCCATCAATAAGGTTGACGACATTCATTAAGCTAATAATCCATAAAATGGTAATTGTCCAACTGAACGCCCCCAAATAAATTGTGCCTCCAAACGGCGACGTCAAGTAATCAATCGATATTCCCCCGATACACGTGCCTAATGCTATAACAATTTGCCCCAACAACTTAACTTTTGACGACATGATCGTCACATCGTCAATAACGCCCAAGAGTGTTGTTGCGGAAGCTCCGACCAGTATTAGCATCGAGCTGGGTGAGTCACAGAATAAAAACACCGCAACGACAAATCCAATAAATATTCCCCCTCCACCCAAGTAGGGAATGGATTTTCGGTGCACTTTACGCCCCCCCGGTCGATCAAGTATCGAATATCGACAGGCAATCCAGCGCATCAATGGAGTCGTCAAAATTGCGATGAGTAGCGCCACGATGAATGCATAAAATAACGTCATAGATTTTCCTTTGGCGACTCATTTGACATATCTATAAACGAATTCCCCCACCCGTTCATGCAAAACCAACTTCCATCGACTATACCCCTGCTCGAAACTAAAGTCGAGCCATTCCAAATCAGCGGGTGATCTAAAATCCACTGATAGCGGAACCACATTAAGATGATAACGCCTAAACACCTGCAGAGACCGATGCATGTGGTAGGCGGAGGTGACGATCACCCAGGGCCGTCGACTCGATATTAAATATGAGCAGTAGCGAGCGTTTTCCAATGTGTTTCGAGATCGCGCTTCGATGATAATCCGTTCATTTTTTATTCCCTGATCTTGAAAAAACTGAGCCGCCAACTGCGCTTCAGATTGATACGACCCACGCAATGCCGATGAATCCCCCGTAAAAATAATGGGAAGGTGAGGGTAGTGTTTCGCAAGCTCCACTGTACGGGTCATTCGCTCAGCATTCGAATTGAGTGGGATATCACGGGATATCATAGGGGACGAGGGGGCATCAATCGCCCCACCCAACACTATAATCCCCGCCACCGAAGCGTAATCAATACTCGGGTTCGGTACTGATATTTCGAGCTGACGAAGGCAATATTGAGAAATTGGCGTCCATCCAATTAAAAAAACCAGCCCCAATGCAACGATAATACCCGACTGAATTAGAACCGACCTGGACGATAGAACGCCAATTGCAGCCATAATTAATCCACCCACCACCCATGTCATAGGATCAATGAGCCATGACACTAATTTAGACACAATAAAGAACATTAATAATGGATCATTAGGGCCGCTATTCCTGAGGCAATCACCATCAGAGCACTGATCAATGGCGACCACTGGGAAATACGATTTAATCTACCCGTTGACTGCGTAAACCGACTTATCCCCGTAACAACCATGACGCCAAACGCGACGAGGGTCAGCGCCAAGCCAATACTAAAGCCGATAACCGCTAAGAGACCCGAAATTGGTTGCCCGACCGATAAGGCCAGCAACATAACGGTAATTGATGCGGGGCATGGCAAAAGCCCTCCAGCCGCACCAAATAGAATAATTTGCAGACGACCCGGGCGGTGGTTTGTCCCCACGTAATCCGGTAATTCGTGATGGTGATGATCGTGGCCGTTATGGTGTCTAAGCCTATGAAGCCAGCGACTCAACAACATCCAGGTTCCCAACGCAATAACAATCACTGCACTGCCAACCTCCAGCCACCGCACACCCACTTCGGACAATGAATTTTGTCCCATTATCACTACCCCAATGGCGAGTGCGATCACAACAGCAGTGTGGGTAATCGCCACGGCTAAACCCAACAAAACAGCATCCGATCGGGTCCCCTTAATCCCGATTAAATACGCCGCCGTTAAGGTTTTGGCGTGGCCCGGTTCCAACGCGTGTAACCCCCCAAGCATCATGGCTACCGGGAGGTATCCAAACGTTAAAAATTGGGACGTGACTACGGATTTGATCATAAGAGTTCCTTAATAATTTTTTGACGCTCGATCGGCTTCTCGTTTGGCCTCCCGATCTTTAATCGATTGCCGCTTGTCGTACAGTTTTTTTGACTTCGCAAGGCCTAATTCAATCTTGACTATATTTTTTGAAAAATAAAGTTGGAGCGGCACAATCGTGTATCCTTTCTCAGCCGTTTTACCTTTCCATTTAGAAATCTGCCGAGAATGCATCAGTAATTTTCGAGTTCTCGTTGGCTCAATGTGTTCGTGAGCAATTTTGTCGTACTCGCGAATGTTACAGTTCAGCAACCACACTTCGCCGCTATCGATATAGGCATACGCTTCGTTAATGCTGACATGTCCCGAACGTATCGATTTAATCTCGGGTCCCAGCAGTACGATGCCAGCTTCTATTTTTTCCAGAATTTCATAGTCAAAAAAAGCGCGACGATTAGACGCAATTTGCCGACGAAGCACGTGATTCATCACCACAATATATAACCTTAAAGCCTCAGCGGCTAGCCTAGGGAACCGAACACAGTGGGTGCGAAGGCACCTCTAAAACCTCAACCACGGGCGTCCAGTGGATACCAATAGTTCGTCTTAGTGATTCAGTGAATCGGGATGGCGCCACTCAACATTGGGGAAGGTGATCGGCGGCCGTTGGTCATCCAACCAAATAATTTTTGTATATACCGCTGCTAAATCCGCCATTTGCTCCAACTTAAACTCCCACAGTGGGCGCAAGTCACCGGTCGCGCGCATCCTCAATTGGGTGAATGGCACCTGGTGGTGATTCATAAATTGGATTGTCTTTTCTCGGCATTGCTCGTCACGGTTAGTCAGCAAAATTGCTGGTCTTTCAAACGACCTAATGAAATCAATCGTCGATTGAATAGGTTCGTCACGATCAACATCCAAAGAGGCCAACCATGTATAAAACTCTTCAGAAAAAGCGTCTCGGTGTGCACATCCCATCGAGCGGTGGAATTCCGAATCACCTCGAGGTACGCATCGTCCCTGTTCACACGGGAACCGATTTTCAAACTCAAATATTGGGCACTGTTCGGATCCAGAAGCGAGGCACCGGGCGTTAAATGGCACCTGCGTCTTCTGAGGTACTGAAATAGTAAAATCGATATCACTGACAACCTGAATCATGGGCACTCCTTTAATAGGGTATCGATTATTTTTGTATTTGCTTTTGGAAATGGCAACTCCTGTAATTCATGGGGCCACACCCATTTCATCGCCGATGCCGATTTTAACTTAATATCCCCATGATCGAAGGTGCAATGGTGGGCAATCATCGTAATTTTAAAATGAGAATAGGCATGTTTCACCACTTGAATCGGATCTCCAACGGTGACCGAAATGTCCAACTCTTCAGTAATCTCACGACGAATTGTATCGACAATTCCTTCCCCAGGCAGTTGTTTTCCCCCTGGAAACTCCCATAGGCCTCCGAGCATTTGATCTTCCTTCCGGCGCGTGACTAATAGTCGACCCCCATGCCAAATTACACCCACCCCAATCGTAAAATGGGGAACGGCCGCCTTCTTCGCTTTTACTGGGAAACGATCGACTTGTTGGGTAGCGTTTGCCTCGCATCCCGATCTCACCGGACATTTCGGGCATGCAGGGGATTTCGGCGTACAATAAAGCGCCCCTAATTCCATAATCGCCTGGTTAAATTGACTGGGCCTAACGTGTTGAATCACAGGTACTAATCGGGAAAAAATAGCCGACCTCGTACGTCCAGCGGAAATGTCATCTGCTATCGCCCAATACCGAGAAAACACGCGCAACACATTTCCATCGACTACGGGGACCGCCTTTTCGAAAGCAATTGAAACAACGGCGGCCGCAATATACGGCCCAAATCCGGGTAAAGTTTGTAAGGTTACATAATCATCAGGAATTTGGCCGTTAAACTGCGTCATAATTGATATCGCCGCACGGTGTAAATTCCGGGCCCGGCTGTAGTACCCCAACCCCTCCCACATTTTAAGAATATCCTGCAAATCTGCACCCGCTAGCGAGTCCACCGTGGGAAACCGCTGAATAAAACGATGAAAATAGGGAATAACGGTCGCTACTTGAGTTTGCTGTAACATCGCTTCGCTGATCCAAACCCAATACGGGATGGGATTAGACCGCCACGGCATCTCCCGTTGATGATGTAAAAACCAGTCTAATAATTCACGCACATCCTCTTGTCTCATTAGAAATTTAGAGCGATGCCGTTCGATACCGATAGATCGAGAGTCTTTACCCCGGGAGCCGGGGAATTGTCATACGACACCACCGCACTACACCTGAACGATACATTGGGACGTAACTGAAACGTGAATTGGTTGTCAGACAGTACCCGGAAATCATTGATATCGACTAACGATGGCTGGACATAGGTCGCCGATGTGAATGTCATATCCGACTCGGCCAGTACAATGGCCACATAGGTCGATAGTCGTAAATGCTCGGTTGTGGCCACTCTATTCTCGGTCTCTCGTTCATTCATAATTCCAACACCGGTTGCTAAACGTACCCCCATGTTATCTAGTAAATCGGCCCATACATATCGATAGCTCAGGCCGAATAACATACGATCCGAAATTAACCGAAAATCGTTGTATTCTTTTTGGAAAAAAAGTTCCCCAAATGTGTGCTCTGACCACGGCTGCATTACCCGCCAATGGATCAGGCCCTGATTAACGGAGTTAACCCCCGACCGATTTCCATACTGTAGATTCGCCACCACAAAACTTTGGCCGACGGGCGTCATAAAATCAATCCGATACGTGGGTTTCAACATTAAAATTTCGCTATTCCCGGAAAGATAATCGAACTGAAGTCCCAACGACTGAGACGTATCCGCATTTAACTTGGATTTTCGAAACGACTCAACGGCGACTTGGCCACGCACCGATACGGCCCAAGCTCCCACAATGATCATCATCACCCATAACTGGCGTTTCATATCCTATAGTTTAATAAAAATCAGGCTTCCCCTACAATTTAAAATTATGACATCGGCGAAATCAGCATGAAAATTGTCGCGCAACGCGTCACCAAAGCATCGGTGACCGTAAATAACCACACAATCAGTCGTATTGGGGTGGGGCTGGTTGTTTTTCTCGGGATAGCCAAAGGGGATTCAACGGCCGACTCGGATTACATTTTTAATAAAATCACGACCCTTAGGCTATTTCCCGATCAGTCTGGCCGGTTCGACAAATCCATTACAGACATTAATGGGGATCTGCTTCTGGTGTCCCAATTTACCCTGCTGGCAGATTGTGAAAAAGGTCGTCGTCCCAGCTTCGATCAAGCGGCGACACCGTCAGAAGCTCGTCCACTTTACGATATGATCGTTTCCGCTTGGCGATCACGATTTCCACGGTTACACACTGGCGAATTCGGTGCAGACATGTCTGTTTCTTTGACTAACATGGGTCCCGTGACAATGATCCTCGACTCACGACACCGACCATGATCGACTTACCGCCCATGTCCTTGACTCGTGTCACGATGAAAGTAACCCAGCCGCGTCGATCATTACCGGACCGAGTCGCACGGGCCCTCGACTCGATGGTGAGCCGTTATGGCTGGCTCCTGGGACACTGGTTGTGGCAATGGACGCCTAGCTTGTCCGCGCCCGGGCACTACCGTTGGGACGGACGGACATGGCTCGGACGCGCCTACTTAGAGTGGCGTTGGGACACGACATCCCCCGGAACGATTCGCGGTCAATTTGGATATGACGCTTACGGGTACATCGGATGGATTTACTGGGGATGCACCTGGGTAGTTCATTGGATTTGTCTCGCGATCGTAACTTATAGATTAGGAAACAACGAATGATTGCCCATATTTTAAACTATTACGCGTTAGATTGGATTGCGACCTGCTTTACATTTGCCTCGATGCATTACGTCGGAGAACGAAAACGTATAGGGTTTATGGCCGGTATGATCGGAAATATATTCTGGATTTCGTTTGGGTTTTTGGCCAGCAGCTGGGGTGTTGTTTTTGGAAATATTGTTTTATTTGGATTAAACCTCAAAGGCCATATTCGATGGAGGGAACGATAGTTGGGTTTTTTACAAATTATTGGGGCAGCATTGTGCTGGAGCCTTAGCGCTCCCTACGTCAAAT
This sequence comes from bacterium, assembly GCA_010028705.1. Lineage (GTDB taxonomy): Bacteria > Margulisbacteria > Marinamargulisbacteria > SXXA01 > SXXA01 > RHAI01. The sequence goes on along the minus strand of RHAI01000002.1, from coordinate 57,709 downwards.
GGATTGGACTGCCGATACCCTACTTAACCTCGATCCGTTGCTTGGTACCGACACTCGTCATGGGAGGCATCATTTACTCGAACTTAGGGATCCGACGCATCTTTACGCCCGCGTCCTATGGAGGGGTATGGTCCTGGCATACCACGATGGCCAGCCTGTTTAATCTCGTGCGATCCATTCTTTATTTCTGGGGGTTTTCTGTGTTGCCCGTTGGGCACGCGATCCTATTAATTTACACCTGGCCAATCATTATTTCGCTCTTGAATTGGATCCTATTCAAGGAACGGCTCACCCTATTTCAATGGGCAATGGCAATCACCGCATTGGTTGGGATCATTCTAATTGAGGTCCAACCAATGGCGATGCCCACCGAACGTGTGATACTCGGTAGCATCGGCGTGATTATTGCAGCGATGTGCAACGCGGGAATGATTTTGACTTTGCAACGCACCCCGCAGCCGATATCTAAAACCGAGCAAGTGTTTATTCAGAATTGTTTTGGAGGGCTGGTGTTTCTACCAGTGTTTTTAAGGGATGTAGTCAACGTTTCTCCGGTTCGTACTGGAATTAGCATTATCATGGCTGTGATCGTGGGCGTTGTCGGATTTGCACTATTTTTTTCCGCACTTCGTAAAATACCCACCGGTCAAGCGGCCATTTTGTCGTATATAGAGATTGTATTTACCTTAATCATTGCGACCTTATTTTTGAATGAACATTACACTCCGATCCAATGGTTCGGAGGATTTTTGATCGTCTTAGGTTCCGTTGGAGCTCAGGTCATCCAACGACCCATGCCACGTTAACATCCTCGTGACTAATCGTCGATTAGCGGAAGCAATCGTCAAAAAATGGGGTCACAACGTTACGTGTTGGCAAGTATTTAATCCGGGCATCTCTCATTGGATATCAGCTGATTCGGAAACGCTAATTGGATATCGGGCTGTTGGGTCAGGGGCTGTGGTAGTTGGGGAACCAATTGGCCCCCCAGACGTTCAAGTGAACGAGGCGCTCTGCTTCGAATCCTTATTTAATCGGGTAACGTGGTTTGGGGCATCGACCACGTTTTCCCAAAAATTTCGCCCATTACATCCCAGGACCCACTTGCCCATTGGATTTCAAACGATGATTCGTGGAGATCAGTGGGACGGGGTCCTGTCAACGTCCGCGTCCCTCCGATATCAATTGCGACGGGCCACCGCCAAAGGGGTCCAAATTCGGCGATTCGTAGGAAGTGACCTTACACAAATTAGCCGGGTTTTATCCCAATGGAAAACCTGCAAATTTCCGATTAACCTCTACTTTATGACCGACCCCGACATTGCACTGCACCCAGACTCGCGAGTCGTTTGGGTCGCTCATATCAATGAGGCCCTGGTTGGATATCTCATCTCTTCTCCTGTGCCACACCGACCCGGTTGGTTACTTGAACAATGGGTCCGTGCTCCCGACGCGCCGAATGGCACCATCGAATTGCTAGTGCATACTGCCATACGGGAGCTCACAACTGGGACTACCCATACTGTCACCATGGGATTATGCCCGCTGATGGTATCCCCACAACTCTCCCCAATTCGACTGGAAAGATGTCTATATCGATTAGGGCGAATGGCAACACGCGCGTTCTACGACGCCGAAAGCCTGACTCAATTTAAGCTAAAATTCCGCTTTCCAGACCACGAGCGGCTATGGGCGATCACGACGTCAGGGTGGAAACTCATTCCCTGTCACATTGATGTACTGTTGGCGTTTATGACGAGACCCTCTACCATTAGGGACTAATGACTACGGATATCTTACTTTCAATTACCCAACAACTTCACCGTATTGAAGAACGACTATCTGCACTCGAACCCAACCCCGTTGCACCCATTCTCCTGGAGACAACGCATTCGATGATTGATCACCTTGCCGATGCGACATCTGATCTCATTATTGAGGGGCCACTAAGCGGTCGCGTTGAGTTTATTTCCCCATCAATTGCTCAATTGGGATACTCGATTTCGACAGTCCTATATTCAGATGGATTTTCGTTTGTGCATCCGGATGATCTCCCTGAAATCAGAACAATTTTATCCCATTTACCCGAGACCAAAACCGCGACGATCATTCTCCGAATTGCCCATTCCGACGGATATTATATTCCGTTTGAATGTCGAATTAACCTCATCCCATCGAATGGCGACCAGACAGAGCCCCGAGCAATTATTGTTGCGCGGGATATCAGCGAACGGATCCGAACACTGCAAGAACTCCAGCAATCCGTCGATGAAAAAGACGTGTTATTGAAAGAAATCCATCACCGCGTAAAAAACAATCTCCAAATCATCTCCAGCATGCTCAATATCCAAGGCCACTACTTTGGGGATCCCCATGTCAAAGCGGTGTTTAAGGAATGCCAGAACAGAATTCGCTCAATGGCCCTTGTTCACGAAACTCTGTACCAATCGAAAAGCCTAGCGAACATCGAATTTTCGACCTACATCAAAAACTTAGTGAATCGTATTGCCGCAACATATCGAGAAATTTCTCACACTGTCGATGTCACTATTTTGGTACCAGAGGTATCATTCCACATCGACACGGCCGTAGCCTGTGGTCTGATTGTCAACGAATTAGTTACAAATGCGTTCAAATATGCGTTTGAGGGGCGGGCATCGGGTCAATTATGGGTCACACTAATCGAGCATGACTCCAAATATCTACTCACCGTTCGAGATAATGGCATTGGGTTACCACGGGGTATCGATATCAAAAAAAGCAATTCGATGGGACTGGAACTTGTCATGACGTTGAGTCGTCAATTAGACGCTGAGATTGAAATCGACAAAATCAACGGCACGTCGTTTACCCTCGTTTTCTCCGAGCGATCCCTGTAGAGAAAGGATTTAATATGACAGTCAAACGGGTCCTTATCGTTGAAGACGAAGCGATTGTCGCCAAAGATTTAGAATTTAGACTTATTGACATGGGCTATGAAATCGTCGGGTCTGCATCAACTGGTTCCGATGCCGTTCAACTGGCTACCGAATGTCACCCCGACATTATCCTGATGGACATTCATCTCAGGGGATCTATGGACGGCATTGAAACTGCTCGCATTATTAAAGAAACCCTGGACCTTCCAGTCGTATATCTTACGGCATTTGCAGATGCCGCCACGTTGGACCGTGCAAAACTCACGGATCCCTTTGGATATATTCTAAAACCATTTGACGAGCGGATGCTTCAGATCAGTATCGAAATTGCGTATCACAAGTATCAGAGCAACCGATACATTATTAGTCGGGAAAAATGGATTGAATCGGTACTGAATAGCATCAATAGCGCCGTTATTGCCACGGATCCAACGGGCCGTATTAGCTATATCAATCCCGCCGCAGAGTCGATTGTCGGGGTATCGAAAACATCACTATTGGGAGAACCGCTCCAGCAAACTCTCCAATTTTTAGATGAAACGATGGTGCCATTGAGGACCCACCCCGTTGAACTAACACTACACCGCGGAACACCTCAGGTTTACGATAAAATGAGGCTAATGGTATTGGGCACCGAATCCCGGTGGGTCAATTTAAGTATCAGCGCACTAACGGACACCCAAAACACGATAACCGGGGCTGTACTTGGACTCAAAGACATCACAGAATCGATTGAGACCCGTCGAGCACTTCGGTCAACCCAACTCACCGTCGACGAAAAAATCACGGCGGCCAGCAAGGCCGAAAAACGCAAACTCGCGCAAGCCCAAATGAGAATTACACTATTAGAGACATCCATCAAAGAATTAAAAAAAATTGAGAGACGCTATCTTCGCATCACGACAACCCCTCAAGAGGATAACTAATATCGAATGATTCATCTTCATGTGCATACCGAATATTCATTATTAGAAAGTCCCATTCGGATAGATCAGCTACTGGATAAATGCATTCAATTTGAAATGCCCGCTGTCGCCATGACTGAAAATGGCACAATGTACGGGGTAATTGACTTTTATTTGTCGTGTAAAAAAAAGGGGATCAAGCCCATTATTGGATGCGAGATGTACGTTACCAACACGATACGTCAAAAAGAACGAGGCTTAACACGGTTAATTCTTCTGGCTCAAGATTTCAAGGGGTACCAGAATTTAATTCAGCTGGTCACGATCGCTCATCTCGATGGATTCTATTATCGCCCACGTATTGACCTTGAGCATTTATCTCAATATTCGGAATCCCTCATTGCTATTTCGCCTGGCAACCGCGGTGTTGTCGCGTCTCTAATCCGATCACATAATATCGACTTGGCCGAAAAATCGGCACTAGAATTAAAAGAAATTTATGGCCATCGCTTTTACCTCGGGTTATCGCGCCATGGGTCTTCAATGGATGACTTTGTGGTTGACGGATCCGTTTCCCTGGGGGAACGGCTGGATATTCCAGTGGTAGTCACCAATGATGTTGTTGATCTCAACGCGGGAGAAACCGAATTACGCCAAATATTAAATTGCATTCAAACCGGGCGTCGAATCGATGAGGAAACTCGAATCGCCGATGACGACGAACGATTCTTCAAGTCCTCAGAGCAAATGGAGGCACTCTTTTCTGATCTTCCCGCCGCGATCGAAAACACTCATAAGATTGCCGATAGCTGTAATTTAGTGATTGAAACCGAACAAGTGATGTTACCTCATTTTAAGTGTCCCAATGGACAATCCGCCGAGGAATATTTGAATGAACTGGTTTGGGAGGGAATTCGAAAAAAATATGGAACGATTACTCCAGAGCTTGAAAAACGAGCTACGATTGAACTCGAAGTAATCAACAAAATGCACTATGCCCCATATTTTTTAATTATATTTGATTTTCTTGATTTCTGCGTTAAACAGGCCATTCCGGTAGGGCCAGGTCGGGGATCGGCCGCTGGTTCTCTTGTGGCCTACGCGTTGAATATCACAAAAATTGACCCGATTCGATACAAACTGCTTTTTGAACGATTCTTAAACCCGGAGCGGGTGTCAATGCCCGATATCGATTTAGATTTCTGCATTCGCCGACGGAGCGAAGTAATTGATTACATTGTCACAAAATATGGAATGGACCGAGTATCCCAAATTGTAACGTTTGGCACCATGGCATCTCGTGGCGTTATTCGGGATGTTGGCCGAGTGTTAAATATTCCACTCCCCGATGTCGATCGCATTGCCAAGCTCATTCCATCAACACCCGGTCAATATACCAGTATCACTGAAGCACTCGAACAAGTGCCCGAACTTAAATCGGCCGTTGATACCAATCCAGCGATTAAACGATTAATCGATATTGGAATTCAACTTGAGGGTTTGGGACGGCATACATCGACTCACGCTGCCGGGGTGGTTATTTCACGGGACCCACTGTCCACCGTTGTGCCATTGATCAAAAATGATGGTCAAGTTGTCACACAGTTTCAGATGTCGGATCTTGAAAAAGTGGGCCTGCTAAAAATGGATATCCTTGGCTTACGAAATTTAACCGTTGTCGACGATTGCCTCAAATTAATTAAAACGCGCCGCAAAATCTCAGTTGACCTTAATCAACTCGACGTCGATGACTTACCGACCTACGACTTACTATGTTCGGGTGAGACCGCCGGGGTGTTCCAGCTCGAGGGTCGAGGCATGCGACAACTGATTAAAGATATGCAGCCACGAGTATTCGAAGACATTATCGCCCTGCTGGCACTGTATCGTCCAGGCCCCCTGGGATCCGGAATGGTCAGTGAATTTGTGTCAAATAAATCCGGCCAGACCGACGTAAAATACACATTGCCGCAGCTGAAACCGATTCTTGAAGAAACCTACGGACTCATCGTGTATCAAGAACAAGTCATGCAAATTGCCTCCAGCGTCGCAGGATTTAGTCTGGGGCAATCCGACATGCTCCGCCGAGCGATGGGAAAAAAGAAAAAGGACGAAATGGACCGTCTTCGGGACGAATTTATCGCTGGGGCTGAACGAAACGGCAATGACATTGAAAAATCAACAAACATCTTTGATTTATGTTATAAATTCGCCGAGTACGGATTTAACAAATCCCACAGTGCCGCCTATGCACTTATTTCGTACCAAACTGCCTACTTGAAAGCAAATTTTTCCGTTGAATATATGGCCGCTTTACTATCGTCAATTCTCGGGATCGGTGACCGCACATCGATTTATATTCAGGAATGTCGGTCAATGGGCATCGACATCTTACCTCCAAGCGTCAATGAATCGGGTATCGATTTTACAATCGTGCAGCAGGAAACCGGGAGTGCCGCGATTCGTTTTGGCTTAGGCGCCGTAAAAAATGTTGGCGAAGGCGCCATCGAAAGTATCATCAATAATCGTGACACTCCGTTTAAAGATTTGATGGATTTTTGCCTGAGAGTTGATCTGAAACAAACGAATAAGCGAGTCATCGAGAGTTTGATAAAAAGTGGGGCAATGGACCAGTTGGGTGACCGGGCCGATTTACTGGAAACGTACGAATCGGTCCTGGAGTCTGCTCAAATTGCGATTCGAGAGCGTAGTAACGGGCAAGTCGGACTCTTTGGCGACATGCCACTATCGGCCCCAATCGCGCGTGATGTAATAAAACGGGGTGAGCATCACATTTTATCCAACGTTGACCGCCTCAGGATGGAAAAAGAAATGTTAGGACTCTATATTTCCGGCCATCCACTCGATCATATTCAAGAGGCAATCAACAAGTTACCCCATTCAACGGCAACCTTAAAGTCGGACGATAATGGCAAAGTAGTCACCATCATTGGACAACTCACCGAATGCCGTAGAATTATCACCAAAAGCAAACGGGAAATGGTGTTAGCGAATCTCGAAGACTATCATGGATCGGTGACCGTCATGATGTTTCAGATGGGGAATGGATTTGACGAAAAAGCCCCTCAATTCGTTGATGATGCCATTGTGAAAATTACTGGAAAAATTCGCGTCAATCAGGACGAAATCACACTCGCCGTCGACGATATTCAGCCCGTGGATTACTTTCTTCAAAGTAAAACGGTCAAAATTGATCTCAATAACATCGAATCCGACGACGTGTTAGCCGATATTCGACGCATCCTCGAACAGCACCATGGACATACGCCAGTGTGTTTTACTCTGGATGACACCACGATCCTTGCGCATCGAAAATACTGGGTCGCTGACGATGAGCTTTGTTTTTCTCGACTAAAAGACCTTGTCGGGGATGGCCACTTTTGGCTGGATCGATAATCGCTCTCGACCTAGCGAGAGTTGGATTAATTACATATAATAAACTTTTTGAATCGAATTTTTAAGGAGACACTATGTGCGGAATTGTTGGCTACGTCGGCTATAGAAATCTAGAATCCGTTCTATTGGTAGGCCTCGAACGCCTCAGCTACCGTGGATATGATTCATCCGGCATTGCTATTATTTCCGACGGAGAACTCAGTTACTGGAAAACACCGGGTAAAATCCACGAATTAGAAAAACTACTTCAAAATATGAGCATCCAAGGCCATGTAGGAATTGGACATACTCGATGGTCAACTCACGGTGAGCCCAACGAAGTCAATGCTCACCCTCAGATTAATGCTCCCCATAAAATTGCGATTGTCCATAATGGCATTATAGAAAATTACCAGTCCCTCAAATCAAAATTACTATCAGAGGGATTCCTGTTTAGGTCCCAAACCGATTCAGAGGTCATTGTCCATCTCATCGCTCGATATCTGCAGGACAACTTGCTTGAAGCCGTTGAGCGCGCGATGTTGGATCTTGAGGGCACATACGCGTTTGCCGTAATTGCCGAAAAAGAACCCGACAAGGTCATTGTTGCGAAAAAGGGCAGCCCGCTAATTATTGGAATAGGAAAAAATGAAAACTTTATTTCATCGGACTTAAATGCGGTCATTCCACACACCAAAGATGTAATTTACATGGATGATATGGATATCGCGATCGTGGAATCCCAGGCCGTTTTGTTCAAAAAGCTGGGCGGGGCTTATATTGAAAAAGAAATCCACCACATCACTTGGGATGCCACGTCTGCGGATAAAAATGGATATGATCATTATATGCTCAAAGAAATATTTGAGCAGCCCACGATTATTCGAAACATTATTTCCAAAACAATTGACGGTGATCACATCAAATTTGATTCCCTTCGAATGAGTAATGAAGAGCTTATAAAAACAACTCGATTTATCATTCAAGCATGTGGCACATCCTGGCACGCTGGACTAGTCGCCAAATACCTGATGGAGCGCTACGCTCGCGTATTAACTGAAGTAGATATCTCGTCCGAATTTAGGTATCGTCAAATGATCACCGGCATCAATGATATTGTGGTCGCCATTTCGCAATCGGGAGAAACCGCTGATACGCTTGCCTGTATCCGTGAAGCGAAGAGTAAATTTTTCAAGGTACTGTCATTCGTTAATGTCCAAGGATCAACGATTGACCGCGAATCAGACGGCATCATATATACTAATTCCGGACCTGAGGTCGGGGTGGCATCGACTAAAAATTATGTCGCTCAACTCGTCACGTTGTACCTTTTCACTCTGTATTTATCCCATTTAAAATGGTCGATCTCGAGCAATGATCTTGTGACGATGATTTCTGAGTTGAAACGGATACCCGATTATATTGACCAAATTTTAGAACAAAAAGAATCGATTCGAGCAATCGCCGACAAATATTACCAACACCGTGAATTTTTATTTATTGGTCGGGGCCTGAATTATCCTAGCGCTCTTGAGGGTGCGCTAAAACTCAAAGAAATATCATATATTCATGCCACCGGATACGCCGCTGGTGAATTGAAGCACGGTCCGATCGCATTAATTGACGAGCATTTACCCGTTGTTTGCATCGCCCCCCAAAGCCCCACATATGACAAAATGATTAGCAACATCCAAGAAGTAAGGGCTCGAAAAGGGAAAACCATCGTTATTGCAACGGAAGGCGATCACAGCATTGAGGAATTTGCTGACGATATTATTCGGATCCCTCACGTTTCAGAAGAATTAACACCTATTTTAACGGTCATCCCGATGCAGCTGTTATCGTATTATATTGCCGTCAAACTAGACTGCGACGTCGATCAGCCTCGCAATCTCGCCAAGTCGGTTACGGTCGAATAAAAGCGATGGATATTTCTGTTATTGGGGCAGGCTACGTCGGCTTAGTTACTGGTGTATGCCTCGCTGAGTTTGGGCATCGAGTGGAATTAATTGATATTAATCCGGATCGTATTCGGTTACTTCAAAACGGAGTGAGCCCAATTTTTGAACCGGGTATTGAGCCCATGATAGTCCGCAATACCGAGAGCAAGCGCCTGTGGTTTAGCACCACACTGGATGGCCCACGACTGAACCAATGCGACGTGATCTTTATCGCCGTAAGCACTCCCGCGAGTTCCACTGGCGACGCCGATTTATCGTACTTATTTAACGCCGTTGATCAGCTCATTCCGATACTTTCGAGTCGGACAACGGAATATCCCGCCGTGATTGCCATCAAAAGTACCGTTCCGGTCGGCACCAACCAATTGGTGCAAGATCGGTTTAATACCGCCGGGTTAACTGACAAAGCAATCGTCGTCTCAAATCCCGAATTTTTACGCGAAGGCGCGGCGATTTCGGATTGTATCAATCCAGATAGAATCGTCATCGGAGCATCTTGCCCTGAGGGATTTCAACGAATGAAAAATATCTATCATTCCTACATCGCCAGAAAAATTCCAATTTTGGAAGTTTCCCTATTCGCTGCCGAACATATCAAATATGCTTCGAACGCATTTTTAGCTACCAAAATATCGTTTATTAACGAATTGGCGCTACTTTGTGAATCCACACACACTGACGTCCTTGAAGTTGCGCGGGGGATGGGACTCGATCCACGAATCGGGCCATCATTTTTGGCCCCAGGTCCAGGATTCGGAGGATCATGTTTTCCAAAAGATATTCGGGCCTTAGGGGCCGTCGGTGCATGCAATGGACTGCAAATGAAAATGATCGAATCGGTTGAAGCCATAAATCATCGTCAGAAACAGCATGTTATCACTCAAATTCAAGATAGAATCGCTGGAATAAAGTCGCCCGTGATTGCTGTTTTAGGGGTTGCATTCAAGGCCAATACCGATGATATGCGAGATGCTCCGTCGCTGGATATTTTACCCCCATTGCTTAAACGTGGCATCCGCATCGCCGCATATGATCCCGAAGCAGAATCCAATGCCAAACTGATTTTTGGAGACACTGTTCAATTTAAATCATCGCCATTGGAGACTGCAACGGGGGCTCATTTATTGTTAATATTAACCGAATGGAACGAATTCTTTGATATCGACCTTTACTCCGTCAAACGTGTCATGGAGGGAAACTTGATTGTCGACACTCGTCGGGTGATCGATCCGAACGTCGCAGCTGCAGCTGGTTTTAACTACTACGGAATTGGCCGCGCATGACCTATTCGATCGGGGTTATTATCGGAACCCGTCCGGAAGCCATAAAATTAGCCCCCATAATCAATACATTACGATCCGATAGTCGATTTACAACAACCGTGATTATCACTGGTCAACATGACACATTATTACATCCGGTCCTGTCATTTTTTGATATTACTCCAGATGTCCAACTGAACGTCATTGTACCTGGGCAATCACTATCACAGCTTAATTCGAAGCTACTTTCAGAATTGGACCCCTTAGTATCTAAATACCACCTAAATGGAATTATTGCTCAGGGCGATACAACCTCAGCTTTGGCTGGAGCGATGGTCGGATTTTACAATAAACTTGACGTTTTTCACGTCGAAGCTGGCTTACGCACTGATGACCTTTATGCGCCTTATCCGGAAGAATTTAATCGCCGAGTAATCGACGAGGTAGCTACAGCAAAATTTGCACCGACTCCAGAATCTCTCAATCGGCTAATCCGCGAAGGAAAAAAAGATCACGCCGTCAACGTCGGGAATACAGTCATTGACGCATTATTCCTTGGGCTTCGGTTGATTGATCAACGAGGTCACCAGAGGTATCACGACTGGTATTCATCGATCGGTGGATCACCTGATCGTCGTTCCATTTTAGTGACCACTCATCGACGGGAAAACGCCGGAGATCCGCTGGTAGAAATCTGTGCGGCCCTCAAAGAGATAGCGAGCCAGCATCCGACTATCGACATCATGTTGCCCGTTCACAAAAACCCACAATTCTACTCAACGATCTATTCTGAACTCTCAGGTATCCATCAAATCAAGCTATTAGATCCTTTGCCGTACGACCAATTACTATGGATTATGACGCAATCAACATTAGTTCTCACCGACTCGGGCGGTTTACAAGAAGAGGCCCCATCATTAAACAAACCGGTATTAGTTATGAGAGACGTCACCGAGCGCCCCGAGGGAGTAGCTGCAGGGTGCGCCGCATTGGTTGGAACGACTCGTTTCCAGATTGTCACATCGGTCACAAACCTATTGTGCAATCCGACTCATTACCATTCAATGGCTTCTGCCTCTAATCCGTATGGCGATGGCCACGCCTCTGACACAATCATTTCATATATCGCCACCCATTTTCTAAAGGAGTAACCATGCCCACCCTACAGCCAAGTTCGCGGTTTACGCGACGTAAGCCAGTTGTCCTCATTATTATGGATGGAGTCGGTATCGGAAAACCGACCGCCGCCAATGCCGTTTACATGGCAAAAACACCGACGCTTGACTGGCTGCAAACACTACCCACCTATCGACTTCTGAAAGCGCACGGAACAGCGGTGGGAATGCCAAGTGATGAGGATATGGGGAATAGCGAAGTCGGCCACAACGCCCTCGGTGCGGGCCGAGTATTTGATCAAGGTGCCTCGCTCGTTAAACGAGCCATTGAAACCGGCTCATTACTGACGGGCCCGGTATGGACGGATATGGTTCACAACACAATACAGCATCAATCAACATTTCATTGGATCGGATTGCTTTCTGATGGCAATGTTCATTCCCATATTGACCATTTAATCGCCATGATCCAAGACGCCGCCGCTAATGGAGTCAAACGGGGACGAGTTCATATATTACTCGACGGGCGTGACGTCGCCGAAAAATCGGCACTCACCTACATTGGTCGACTCAATATGGCCCTCGCATCCATCAATTTAATGGGAGCTGACTTCCGAATCGCCTCAGGAGGCGGTCGGATGGTGACCACGATGGACCGCTACAACGCTGATTGGTCCATCGTCGAGCGCGGTTGGAACGCCCACGTCCTAGGAAAGGCACGTCCGTTTCAGGATGCCTCAGTTGCCGTATCAACATTTTACTCGGAAGACCCCAACATTACCGATCAATATTTGCCGTCGTTTACCATTTGCGATGAGTCGGGCCCCATCGGCTGTATTTATGATAATGACAGTGTTGTCATGTTTAATTTTAGAGGAGATCGGGCGATTGAATTGACCATGGCATTTGAGAACGACACGTTCCCATACTTCGACCGTATACGCCGTCCAAAAGTATTGTTCGCGGGCATGATGCAATATGACGGCGACCTAAAATTACCCGAACGATATCTCGTAAATCCGCCAACTATTTCAAACTCAATTGGATACTATATGTGTCAATCCGGCCTGAAGTCTTTTGCGATTTCTGAAACTCAAAAATATGGTCACGTCACTTATTTTTGGAACGGTAATAATTCCGGATATCTGGACAAATCACTCGAAACCTATATCGAAATCCCCTCAGATACGATTCAATTTGATCAACGCCCCGCCATGAAGGCCATCGAAATAACCGATAAAGCGATCGAATTAATCGAATCGGGTTGTTTTGATTTTGGCCGGATAAATTACCCCAATGGCGACATGGTCGGCCATACTGGCAATCTTTCTGCCACCATTGAATCGGTCGAGATCACCGACCAAAGTGTTCGGCGAATTATTGACTCTGTAATCGCCCAGAATGGGATTACCGTGATATTAGCGGACCATGGAAACGCAGACGAAATGTTTACTGAGAAAAATGGATTGCGTACCCCAAAAACTGCTCACACATTAAATCCGGTTCCGTTTGCTATCGTGGATTCTAATCCCGACCAACCCTATCAATTGGCCCCAATTCCAACTGCCGGACTCGCAAATGTCGCCGCAACGTTATGCAATCTTCTAGGATTTGATGCGCCAATGGACTATGAATCATCGCTTATCGTTACCCCCCAATCGAATGTACGGTAGACCCGGCGTAACTCGCTAACGCATATCGGTATTGGCCTGGTGGATATGCTGCAAGACATCTTCACCGCCTACCATGCGTTTCAGTTCAGTCGCTCGGACAGACGGCTCTAATGAACGGACTATTGTGTGGGTCCGTCCGTCAATTACTTGCTTTTCAAGTAGTAGATGATGATCTGCCATTGCCGCTATCTGAGGCAAATGTGTCACAACTAAGACTTGAATTGATGCGGAGGTTAATTTTAAAAGTTCACCTATTTTCAACGCTGTTAAGCCCCCAACCCCGGTATCGACTTCGTCAAATACTAACGTAGGCGTCGGTTTTTTTTCAAAAAAGACCGAATTAAATGCCAACATAATCCGAGACAGTTCTCCGCCGGACGCAATTCGATCCAAGGATTTCAAGCCGTCTCCAGGATTTGGAGCAATCTTAAACTCTACCGATGTCCCACCGTTACTGTTAAGCGTATCGGCATCATATCGGACACCAATATCTAGGATGGCTCCGTAAAATCCCAAATCAGCTAATCGTTCAGAAACTTTTTGACTAAGTTCCAACGCCTTGGTCTCGCGAGCACAATGCAATCGATACGCACTGTCCTGCAATACTACCCTCAACCGCGACGTCTCAGCCAGACATTCAGCCATTAATTTATCTCGGTCTAATAACACCGACAATTCCTGTTTGGCATGGTTTAAAATCCCAAACAAGGCGTCTAAGGAATTAACTTTATACCTATTTTTGGCTCTAAAAATCAAATCCAACCGCGCTTCCAGGCTGTCTATATCGTAGCTATGTCCCGAATTTATATTACTCCGGACCGACGAAAGCCGTTGATCCCAGTCAGCCACCACGACATCCATTTCACTAATCGCTACCGATACGTCACCGAATTCGGGATGGGTCGATGCAATTTTTTTAACCGCCACTCCTAATCGATACAATTCAGCCCGAATGAGATCCGTCGATGTGAGCGCCGCTGCAGTCGACTCTTTCAAGATATCTGCGTGAATGAGCTGTTTCTTGGCCTGATTTAACAACTCTTCCTCACCGTCCTGAAAGCCAAATGACTCGATATCTGCAATTTGGAATTTTAAAAATTCAATTTTTTGATCGACATTACGTTCACTCGTCTCTATGGACTGTAAGCGAGTGTCCGAGGCTTTCCAATCGGCAAACTGTTTCGATACGTCCAACCTAAGGTGCTCGCAATCGGGATCTAAAAATGAATCGATAATGCGCAACTGCACCCCCGTCTCAAAAAGCCCCATTTGTTCATGCTGACCAGTGATCCCAATTACACCTTTCATGATCGTTTTAAGGGTTTTCAGGGGCACGGTTTGCCCGTTAATCCGGGTGACAGATGGACGTCCCTTCACAATTTTACGTAACACTACCATGCGCCCATCAGATTCAACCCATTCTGCGATTTCGCCATTTAGCTGGGAAAGCCTAAAATGGCCCTCGATCAAGGCAAACTCCTGACCATTCCGCACCAAATCGTCGCTACCACTATTTCCCAACAACAACCCCAACGCATCGACTAATATGGACTTCCCGGCTCCAGTCTCACCGGTTAGAACCGTGTATCCAGCGTTCAGATCAAGCTCCAATTCGGATATTACTGCAAAATTATGGATTCGGAGGTGGGTTAACATTTTCGCTTAACCACTCGATGGATGCTAACTAACGAAGACACCCATTTTCCGGAATTTATCGTAACGTTGCTGCTTAATCTCAGACTCCGCTTTACTTTTAAAGATGTCTAGGTCGGATGTAATGGCGCGTTCAATTTCAAAGGCCACAGCCTTCCAGTCATGGTGCCCACCACCTAACGGTTCCGGGATAATACCATCAGCCACCCCAAGCTTTACAATCTCAGGCGCCGTAATTTTCATGGCATTCGCCGCTACGTCGGCCTTTTTGGCGTCCCGAAACAAAATGGATGCACATCCCTCAGGGGAAATCACCGAATACACCGCATTCTCAAGCATGTACAACTTGTTA
This sequence comes from bacterium, assembly GCA_010028705.1. Classification (GTDB taxonomy): domain Bacteria; phylum Margulisbacteria; class Marinamargulisbacteria; order SXXA01; family SXXA01; genus RHAI01. The sequence goes on along the minus strand of RHAI01000002.1, from coordinate 42,474 downwards.
GCGACACCAATCCCTAAAGCGCCACCGGACCCTCCCTCGCCAATGACAAACGAAATAATTGGTACCGAAAAGCCCGCCATTTCCCGCAAATTTCTAGCGATAGCCTCGGCTTGGCCCCTCTCTTCAGCTTCCAGGCCAGGGTAAGCACCTGGAGTATCTATAAATGTGATGATTGGCATACGGAATCGTTCTGCCATCTGCATCAACCGCAATGCTTTTCGATACCCATCCGGATTTGGCATCCCAAAATTACGAAATATATTTTCTTTCGTATCATGCCCCTTTTGATGGCCCACAATGACAACTCTCGCAGCCCCCAGGGTTCCTACTCCTCCAACAATCGCTGGATCATCAGCGAATAATCGATCACCATGAAGTTCAATAAATGTATCAAAAATCAGTCGGATTAAGCTGCCCGAGTCGGGCCGGTTCGGATGTCGCGCGATCTGAACAATCTGACTTGGATTTAAATTTTTGTAAATTTCTAAACGTAATTTCTCGGCGCGTTGTTCAATTTTTAAAATTTCACCCGACAGATCAATATTACCCTCTTCAGATAATTTTCGAAGCTGCTCAATCTTGTCGTACAACTCGGCTAAAGGTTTTTCAAACGGTAGCAATTTCATTTCGCGAGGACTCCGTGCGGATTTAATGCTTGTAGCAGAGTCTGTAGAGTCTCCCTTAATTGCCGCCGATCAACCACCATATCCACCATGCCATGTTTTAATAAAAACTCAGCACGCTGAAAACCTTTGGGCAACTTTTGACGAATTGTCTGTTCAATAACTCGGGGACCAGCAAACGAAATGAGAGCCCCGGGCTCGGCGATATTGACGTCCCCTAAAATTGCAAAACTCGCCGAGGTGCCACCTGTTGTTGGATCACAAAGAACTGAAATATACGGCACGCGTTTTTCGGCAAGGCGTTCTAATGCCGCGCTCGTCTTAGCCATTTGCATCAGACTCATAATACCTTCCTGCATCCGAGCACCGCCAGACGAGGTAAATACGACAACGGGCTTTAAATCATCAATGCTGCGCTCGATTGTTCGGGTAATTTTCTCACCCACAACCGACCCCATGGAGCCACCCATATAAAAGAAATCCATTATTGATGCATTAACTGGAACAGATCCAATACTACCTACTCCCGAAACAATCGCATCATTTCGGTCAAATTTCTGTTGAGCCTTCCGTATCCGATCAGAGTAACTTTCGGTGTCAAAAAAACCCAGGAAATCGACGGGGCCGACATTGGAGTCGTATTCTACGAAAGATTCGTGATCGAAAATATACCGAATTCGCTCAGCCGGGGATATCCGAAAATGAAACCCACATTTGGAGCACACCTTGCAGTGAGAATCCAGATCTTTCTGAAACAAAATCTCAGAACAACTGGTACACTTAACCCACACATCTCCAGGAATGTTTAGTCGCTCAGCCGAGCTGATATTTTTTTCTTTTTTAGCGAACCAATCAATGATTGACATAGGAAATTTGTAAGAGATAAAATTTTGGGTCCATCATAACCAGCCCTCGGGATTCATGTCAAACCGGGGCGGTCATCGACATGACATTCCGCGCAATTTAGTTCGGTACAGGTTTACTTTAAGGAGTTACAGTGGCAAATAACAAATCGTCGAAGAAGAATATTCTAATTAATGAGCGTAATCGGCAGCGCAATTTAAAATACAAGACACTCGTTAAGTCGGTTATTAAACGAGCATTATCGGCTATCAGCGAAAATACTGAAGGCAAGGCAGAGATAGTCAAAAACGCAATGCGAACGATCGACAAAACAGTCACCAAAGGCGTAACGCACAAAAAGGCGGCGGCTCGCCGTAAGTCTCGACTTGCTCGGGCTCTCAACGCTTCAGCGTAGTCGACGAGCTATTTATGGGGTAGCGATAGCTTGGGGCCTATTATTTGCCCCTGCAATCGCCTCCTCTGTTACCATTCGTGGCGTAACCTACTCAGTAGAACTCGCTAAAACAAACGTTGAGCACCAGCGAGGCCTCATGCATCGCGCTCGTCTGGGAAGCCGTTCCGGGATGCTTTTTATTTTTCCATCCGATGGTATTTATGCATTTTGGATGAAAAACACGCCAATCCCGTTAGATATAATTTGGATCGGGAGCAACAAACAAATCGCTTTTATCAAGCGTAACGCTGTCCCTTTCTCCGAAATTCCGATCGTTCCGAGTAGCAATGCTCGCTGGGTCCTTGAAATCCGCGGCGGATCGAGTCAGGCCAACGGATTTTCTATCGGCGACAACGTAAAAATCAATATATAATGGCCAATAAATTATCCTCACGATCCAGTCACCGAAGCGAGTGGATAGGGTTTGGCACTCTACTAGCCAGCATATTCTGGGGAATGGCATTAATTCGACCCGAATGGACCGGTTGGGTTGGTATATGGATAGTCCGATGGACAAGCGTCACTCTGTTCGGAAGATCATCGATTATTATCCCCGTCATTGGGTTGTTAACCAGTATGTCGACCATCGCAGGACGAAACCATTGGAAACGGATGATATCCGGAGGGATCCTGACAATGATTGGGGTTAGCGTATTGCTCGACGCAGCGCTTTTTAAAATCCCCCAAGACTGGGCATGGCCAATATCACACCATGGCGGGGGCATCATCGGATGGCTATTGTACTGGGGATCGTTCAATTTACTGGGTAATATGGGAACAATATTATGGACAACTGGTGCAGTTATTATTGGCATGGGGGCAATGCTAAACATGTCGTGGATCGGGATAGTGAAGCAGATGTTAGCGGCCCTCACTCCATCTTCGACGATTAATACGCAGGCTTCATCACCGAAGAAAGTCAACACGAAAGTGTCCCCTAAGATTTTCTCAGACGATGAGTTTGAGCGAAAACCTTTACCGTTAGATACAATTAGCGACACAACGGACAGCAACTTCCCAATATCCCAGGCCGACCTAATCGACTCCCCTAACGTCACCACGGACGAAGCCCCAATCCCTGAAACAAAACGAAAAAAAAGTAACGCCCCACTGTTGATCATCGAGCCCAATCCCTCGGACTACCAATTTCCACCGATCGCTCTATTGGAACCTAGTGGCGCCAGCGTAATTAACTCCAAAGAAAATATAAAACGCCGCCAAGACCAAGGACGCGTTCTAGAAGAAACATTAGCCAGCTTCCAAGTCAGTGCCAAGGTAGTGAATATTACACCAGGGCCTTCGATTACACGCTTCGAACTCGAACCTGGGGTCGGGGTCAAAGTAGCAAAAATCACCTCGCTGAATAAAGATCTCGCACTGAAACTTGCCGCACCGGATGTTCGAATTGAAGCCCCAATTCCTGGCAAGGCTCTAGTGGGCATCGAGGTACCCAACGCACAAACGGATTTGGTCACACTGCGTGGCCTTTTAGAAAAAACCGACTTTTTCAAAAGCCCAACCAAACTATTGACTGGTATCGGCCTGACAATTACCGGAGAGCCGGTCTTAATGGATTTAGCAAAAATGCCCCATGTCCTGATTGCAGGTGCTACTGGAGCCGGCAAAAGCGTATGTGTCAACGGTTTAATATTATCGATCCTTTTGAAAGCCACACCGGATGAAGTCAAATTTTTGATGATAGACCCCAAAAAAGTTGAGCTCAGTTTATACGAAGGAATACCCCATTTGGTGGCGCCCGTTGTCACAGACCCACACAAAGCCGCCGCCACATTAAACAAATGGGCATTAGTCGAGATGGAACGCCGTTACGAAGTATTCTCAAAAGTAGGTGTAAAAAATATTGAGGGATTTAATCAGTGGGTGATCGATCAGGAAAAAGGTTCCCCACTCCAAGATTCAGTTGAGCAATCAACTCATACTATTTACCAAAAATACCCTTATATCGTCGTAATCATCGACGAGTTAGCTGACTTGATGATGGTCGCGTCGCAAGAGGTCGAAAATACGATTTGTCGCCTCGCTCAAATGTCGAGAGCCACCGGAATTCATCTGGTCATCGCCACTCAACGACCGAGCGTTGATGTGGTCACTGGATTAATTAAGGCGAATGTTCCGTCTCGAGTCAGCTTCTTTTTGCAGTCCCAAATCGACTCTCGAACCATTCTAGATATGGCAGGTGCCGAAAAATTACTGGGTAAAGGAGATATGCTCTACTCTCCCGTCGGTTCATTTAAACCCCAACGAGTCCAAGGAGTCTATGTCAGCGAGAAAGAAGTTAAATCCGTGGTTCAATTCATCAAAGCACAGGCATCCCCACAGTACTTCGAAGCCGCGATGGAAGTGGAGCCATTAGAACCAAGCGAAGCCCCCCCACCAGACCAAGACGAACTCTTTGAAGAAGCGAAACAAATTATTATTAGCACCCAATATGCATCAACATCCTATTTACAGCGGAAACTCCGAATTGGGTACAACCGGGCGGCGCGACTCATGGAAGATCTCGAAAAACAAGGCATCGTTTCACAATATGCCTCCGAACGCCGTCGAACGCCTTGATTGGGCCATAATATCAGTGGATATGGACGGGCGGGTCACACGCATCTAAATACACTGATCGGACAATTTCCCCAAGGAAAACGGTGACTCCCACGCCAAATACATTTCAATTCGTTCATCGGTACATCATTCGATATTTGGACAACAACTGTACCCGTTGGCAATTGCCTATACCGATGCATCAGCTGGTCTAGGTCCTGGGCAGAAAAACACGTCGTCGACACCACCACGGCGTCAACCTCTGGCCATACGATACCGAAAAAGTCCCCAGTGAGAATCTCGGATGTGGCGATAATCGATTGTAACAAGAGGCGCGCCGCGTGCGCTACGGATCGTACCCGCTCGATACCGATAGGGTGGATGCCGTAAAGCATTGACCAATATGCCAGGGCAGTCCCACGTCCACATCCTAAATCGAGCACACGCATTCCTGATCGAAATCCAGCGGCCAACGCAATCATTTTGAGAACAGGTTCGGGCGTCTCGCCAGGGGTTATTGCATTCGAATCCCCAAAGTAATGACGCCACTCGTACCGATGTGCCGCCCCAGAATACACCATCGCCCAATTCAATGCACACTTGAGTCGCCAGATAGCGATGCCTAAAACAGGGCCCATCGCTCTAACGCCTTACCTGATTGAATCACATTTTGAACAATAGTTTCCAGATTCTTACCCTGCAAACTCGGTGGTGATACAGCCGCTAATAATTGCATCGTGTGGTATCGAATCAGATCAGTGCTGATCCCTTGGGGATTAGCCAATCCGTCTATACCCTCTTGAAGATTACGTTCCACCGACATTGATTCCCATGGAAGCGAAGTGAGTGTTTGCAAGTGAAAATCCTCAGGACGGACAAACCCATCGTCGATGATTTGCTGATTACCCATCCGAATCTGAGGACATCGACGATCCAACGGAGGCTGTGAACTACCTTCGCTACCTCGAATGATGACACCCGATTCCAGTGGCAGATTGGCGATTAACGCCACGGTCTTACTTTTGTAAGGCGGGTGGGTATACCCCGTGACCATACCTGTCCATGCGCCGGTAACAGGTAGGCATAATTTTTCTACCGTGGCTAGAATTGGTCGTTTGACCATGGCCATTCGCAGGGGTTTCAAACTCGCTATATCCGGAGAGAATATGGTCTGATCGATGTAGGTCCACCCTACTCGCTCCAGATCATGGCAGATATCCGCAGGATAACGTATCGCATTTTTCCCAGCTGCCGCTAACAATTTGTGGGTCGTGATTCCTTGTTTAGGCGATACCTCATCAATCCCATGTAAGACCACTCGAACGCCCAACGCGGCGATAACAGAGGCGACAAATGGTGCCAAATAAGGGGTACGATTAAAGCCATCATAGCCATTAGATATATCAATAATTTCAGGCCATGACGTTGAGATACGATGACTCCGCTCCAAACACATCTCATGTGCCGCTTGATTTTCTTCAGGTGATTCCCGGCGTAGTCGAAGCGCCTCTAAAAACGCTGCTTTTTCCCAATCGGGAGTATCACTAAATAATTTATCCATCCAACGGCGTGCCTCAACTCGGGATAAGTTCGTTCCTGAAATGCAGTCTAATATCACGCGCTGAAATTCCGATTCAGGCGTTTGTGACAGTAGCCACCTCAGTTCATAGGGGATTTTTGTTAAATTCATTCGTGAACGGTTGATCCAGTCCAACTCGACCGGACTCGGGGCCAACGTTACGATGGCCGTTAGCAGGGTACTTAACGTCGTCAGTGATTGCGATGAATCGGCTAGAAACTGATCGATTTGCAACAGGTCTTCATGGGACAAAGACTTACTCATTGTGGGCCCCGTACCTTTTCGCTTCAGTAAATTTACTAAATTATCCATTATCGATTTCTCCTAAATGAAAATGGGCTTGAGTCTCCTGAAGGGGAAAACCAGGACAAGGTCTTTGAGAAGCGACACACCTCACCGACAATTAACAACGATGGAGATCTAAAATTGAGTTGACGGGATAATTCGCCAATAGTCGCTAATGTTCCAACAACATGGCGATGGGCCTGAGTAGTCCCATCCGAAATTAATGCGGCCGGGGTGTCCAGAGTAAAATGTGTGACGATTGGAATACGTGCAGACAGTGCATCTAAATGGGCCAATGGCATAAAAAACACAATCGTATCCGCAATTGGAATGTGGAGATCCCCAAGTTGATCAATATTTGAAAACGTGGACGCTGTAACAAACGCAACTGATCGCGAAATCTCACGATAGGTTAACGGTATTCCAGAATATATCGCAGCGGCGGTACCCGCTGTGACTCCAGGGATAATCTCAAATGGAATTCCGTTCTCAATCAGGATTTCCAATTCTTCACCTAAACGGCCAAATATACAGGGATCCCCGCCTTTTAAACGAACGACACGGTGCCCATCTTGAGCGTATTTAAGTAAAAGGCTATTTATTTCGTCTTGTTTTTTACTATGGTACCCCCGACTTTTTCCGACAACGACCAAATCGGCGTTCGGGGAATAATTGAGTATCGACGGGTGAATCAAATAGTCATAAAGGACCACGGTAGCATCCGACAACGCCGTAGCGCCTGCCACTGTCATCAAGCCAGGATCTCCTGGTCCGGCACCCACAAACCATACCTTACCCAATGGACCATTCATGCTCGCTATCATAGCAGGAATCGTTTATCGCAAAAACTTCGATGTTTGATAACCACGGAATGTGTCGAATGACATGTATTCCCCTAACGCAGTAATCCATTTAATTTAGGAGCATCCGATGACTTTATCTCTTTCAAAACAAGTAAACACCATTACCTTATCTTCGGCCGATAGGGATTGGATACTTTTTTTATAATGGCCCCCTAATGTATACTTTGGAGTGATGAGCAGTTACAAATCGGAATCTCATAAACGTCGAGCGACGACACGACTGTATTTTAGGATCGCCCTCTTCACGATTGTGGCAGGTGTAATTATTCTTGGGGGTCTAAGAATCTATCGTTCAATTGTACCGACCCACAAGTCGCTACATCCATCTACTCAATCTAGCGCCCCGGTACGGACAATTCCTGGCACTCCATTAATTGTCGATAAGGGGATGGGCATTGTATGTATCCCCCTGCTAACTAATAAATCGGTAACGAATTTAGCAATTTATAACAGAAAAACTGGTCAGCAACATATTTTATTTAACCGCGCGGTGTCGATTATTGGACTATCTGCTGGACTATCAAACGGCGAATCGATTTTAGTCTTCGGTATGGCGGTAGAAGATACGAACCGAAATGGAAGGATTGACCCACTCGATAACCATCAACTTTATTACTATCGAGCTGTATCGGGAGAAATACATCAATTTTCCAAACCGATTTACAATTTCACTCAATTAGTTGGTACCCTTGACGGCATATCAACCGCTGATGGGATATCTCGCCAAGGGCCCGGGCTAATTTATAAAGTCACGGTCGACATCAATCATAACGGCAATTTAGATACGGGTGATCCCGTCCAATACGTCGTAGCCGATTTATCAACCCAAACCATATCCGAGATGCTCCCCGAGACCATTGTACCCACATCCACAATAAAAGAATCCAAAGTCGAACCCGATCTACAATAGCCCGCGTAAATTATCGATGGAATTCCTGGCTAAAACGGGGATAACTCTCGAATATCCCTAGTAATTTGATCGACTAAATCAGCTACATTTTCGAATTTCATTTCTCCCCGAATACGCCTATTTATCCAAACCTGTAATCGTCGGCCATATAAATCACCAGAAAATCCCGGTATATGTAATTCGACAGCAAAACCATATCCAAGCGTTGGCCGCCGACCAATATACACGATACCCGATACCCGTTTTTCACCCCATTGAGCCACCGCATTATAAACCCCAAAACCTGGAACACATTTGTGTCGAGATAGGACCAAGTTGGCAGTTGGGAATCCTAACGTTTTACCGGTACCTTTTCCCCGAATAACCGTCCCAAATAAGGGGTAGGGATGCCCCAGCCACTGACAGGCCCGATCAACATCTCCACTGGAAATCCAGGTGCGGATAACTGTGCTTTTTATTACTTGATTGCCATCCCCACGCAACCCGACAACCTCCACGCCTATTCCCTTTGTTTTAGCCCATTCACTCAGGAAGTCAGAGGTGCCGAGTTGGTTGTACCCAAATCGAAAATCATCGCCAACTATTATTTTGGACGGACAAATATCATGGGCAATGTACTCCAAAAATGTGCCGTGAGGCAATTTTGAAGTTCGCGTCGTAAACCGAAACACGGCCAATGTCTGTAGCAGGGCACGCATTTCCCTAAGTGAGGTCAAATACTCTAATTGACTATTTTTATTCAGAACCCGATCTGGATGGGGATGAAAGGTTAAAATGGCGTCGGATTTCTGTACGATCTCACGATGGCCCAAGTGGACACCATCAAACACACCCAGTCCAATGGCCGCCCCCCTCGGGATCGTTCCGATTAACCGCATAATTGTTCCAGCGTTATCGCATCGCCGATGCGGTAGTTGCCGACACGGGTTCTTACCAACAATTGTGCAAATGCCACCGTATTTAACTTTCGAGCTAAATCTCTTACTAGGCTACGAATATACGTGCCTTTGCCACAACGAACATAGAGATCTAGTGACGGGAAGGATGTATTACGCACTCGAACGATTCTTAACTCCGAAATAGTCACCCGGTTAGGCTTTACCTCAAAATCTTTCTGCGCTCTCGCTAAAGAATACATCGGTACTCCGTTTATTTTTTTAGCGGAAAATCTGGGTGGAAACTGATTAATGTTCCCAATAAACTCGTGTAAAATTCGATCTTGAAACGAGGGGTCATTGATAAATTGTGCGACATCAGAATTCGTAGAAATTTTTGTATCAATTGCAGTAATTTTTCCCTCGGGGTCAAATGTTTCCGTCTCAATCCCGAATACAAGACGAACTAAATACTCTTTTTCGGCACTTTGAACCGTATCGATTAACCGAGTAAATTCCCGACCAACTGCGACGACCAAGACACCGGATGCAAAAGGATCCAAAGTGCCCGCATGCCCTACTTTTTTTACACCGGTCTTTTTACGGACGGCAGCCACAACCTGGAACGAGGAAAATCCAACCGGCTTATCAATGATTAGCCACATCGTTTATCTCATCAAGCACTGCGGCCACAACACGAGCCACCGCGCAATCTAACGGACCGCTTAATCGAATTCCTGCGGCCTTCGGATGCCCACCCCCACCGAACTGATGGGCGACACGTGATACAATCACCGAGCCCTTAGAGCGCAAGTTAATTCGAACCGAGTGATCGGCCTCTTCCCTGAATACCGCAAAAACGTCGGCCTCTTTAATTTGGCGAATAAAATCGATTGGTTTAACAAGGTCTGGTCCGGCCCCCAACGGGAGCGTGGTATACGCAAACCGATGTTCGAAATCGATCACTAAGTTGTGTAATGCGCTGTTTAACGTCACCATTGCCTGTGCCGGAAGGGATTCAAATAGGCGAGTACCCCATTCGCTGGGATCTACCCCTTGCGCAATTAAAAAGCTAGCGGCTTCAAATGTGGAGGCTGTCGTATTCGAATATAAAAACCGACCAGTATCACACGCAATTGCCGCGTAAAGACACGCCGCAATACCCGGCGGCAAGGGAATATTCCAACGGCGAGCAATCCAAGTGACCAACTCCCCAACTGATGAAATGTCCTCCACGATATTATACATCCCAAACATTGTGTTATCCCGATGGTGGTCAATATTTACAACAGGAACAGCCGACAACATGGGTACCAATAATTCAAACCCCCGAATCCGTTCAATTGACGTATTATCCAACACCCAAATGGAATCATAGTTAACCGACATGTCAATGTGTTGAGAAACCGTTTCAGCACCCGGCAAGCATAGCAAATAGTCATCGAGTGGGTCCTCTGCCCAAACCGTTACGTTGCAACCAAATTGCCTTAATAAATGGGCCCATGCGATTGCTGAACCAATAGCATCAGCATCCGGATCCTGGTGAACAGTGACTAGGCATTGTTTGGACTGTAACGCTAACGTCCGAATCTCGTCAGCGGTTGCTTGAGTCTTCTCGGATAATTTCATCAATGCGCTGGGACATCCGCACGCCACGATCCAGCGAATCATCATACACAAAAATCAGATCAGGAATTGTAACGTTACGAATGACTCTACTGATCTCACCTTTGATAAACTTAGCCGCATCGTTCAATTTTCGATAGACTTTTGCTTTTTCCTGATCGCCGCCAAGGACGCTAAAATAGACCGAGGCCTGAGATACGTCCTTCGAAATTTTGATATGCGTCACACTCACAAGTCCCAACCCTTGGTCTTGCATCTTTTTAAACAAAATATCGGATATTTCTTTTCGAAGTACGGAACCATAACGATCTAACCGAATCGGCATCGTTTAGCGTTTCTTTTCCTGAATTGTGTAACAGAAGATCACATCACCAACCGCTACATCCCAATCCTCAACGACTATCCCACACTCAAACCCAGTGGCAACCTCTTTAACATCTTCCTGAAACCGCTTTAAGCTACCCAATTTTCCTTCATGGACAACCTGCTTGTTACGAATAACTCTAACTTGACTGGTACGGAAAATCTTACCTGATAAAACATATGAGCCCGCGATGGTACCCACTTTAGAAAATCGAAACAATTGCCTGACCTCTGCCCGGCCATGTTCGACCTCTTCAAATACAGGCTTCAACAATCCCTGTACGGCACGGTTCAAATCATCAAGAATCTGGTAAATAATACTGTACATCTTGATTTCGACACCCTCTGATTCAGCCAACAATTGCGCTTCACCATTTATTGTTATGCCAAACCCGACAATAATCGCCGATGAGGCTCTTGCCAGGAGAATATCATTTTCGTTAATCGGCCCGGTCGCCGCATGAATAATACTAACCGTCACCTCTGGCGAATGCACCTGTTGAACCGAGGTAATAATGGCCTCTAACGACCCATTAACGTCCGCCTTTATAATCAGGTTTAGTCGCTGGGCTTCGCCCTTTTCGACTTGTTCGGACAACGCCTCCAAGGTAATCGTTTTAAACCCAGTTTGCCCTTCAATCGCCAGAAGGCGTTGCTCCATTTCTTCTTTTGTATCTCGCTCAGTCACCATACACTCAAGAATCGAACCGGGAGCCGGAACCTCAGAAATACCTAGCACTTCAACCGGTGCGCCGGGCCCCGCTGAATCTACCTTCTCGCCGAGGTCGTTTAATAGCGCGCGAACTTTTCCCGAGGTGGTACCAATCACAAAAAAATCCCCCACTCTCAAGGTACCGGACTTTACCAACACCGTAGCAATCGGACCTTTTTTTCTGGACAACCGAGACTCGATAACGACGGCTTTTGCTAAGCAAGTTGAGTCCGCACGCAACTCAGCCATTTCAGCCACTAATAAAATCATGTCTAGAAGCTCTGATATTCCCGTTTTTGCTTTAGCGGAAATCGGAACCATGATCGTCTTTCCTCCCCATTCTTCAGGAACGAGATCATGCTCTACAAGCTGTTGTTTAACCCGTTCAGGGTCGGCATCTGGCTTATCCATCTTATTTATTGCAACAATAATCGGAACAGCGGCTGCCTTGGCGTGGTGGATCGCCTCAACGGTTTGAGGCTTTATACCTTCATCCGCCGCTACAACCAAAATCGTAACGTCCGTAATCTGCGATCCACGAGCGCGCAGTGAGGTAAATGCGGCGTGTCCAGGCGTATCAAGAAAAGTAATTTTCTTTCCTTTCGCCACTACTTGATATGCTCCAATGTGCTGAGTGATCCCCCCAGCTTCCCCCGAAATAATATTCGATTTCCGAATAGTATCAAGTAACAACGTCTTTCCATGATCAACGTGCCCCATAATGGTCACAACCGGTGGGCGCTCGGTGAGAGCGTCAGGATCACGATCAAGTTCCGCTTCTTCGATTTTTTCCAAGGAGGATCTAATATCCATTGGCGCCTCAGATTGGACACCTTCAACATCAAGAACAACATTTAGCTTAGCGGCTAACTCGACCGCCAACGAAATGTCTATTTCCGAGTTAAGATTAAGCAACATTCCTTTCTCAAGGACGGCTTTCATCAATTTACCCAAATCACAGTCTATAAGACTGGCTAGATCTTTAATAAGCAAGCGATCACCCGAAACCTTGATCACTTTCGGGGGCACGATCCCATCATCCTGAGCGTCTTCGCCGCGATACAGGTCTTTAACCTGCTGAACTAATCCAGCGTCCAGTTTTTGATTGGGTGACTTTATTCGGATGTTTAGGTCGGAGAGTAGAGACATCACCTCTTTCGGCGATTTTCCCAACGACTTTGAAAGGTCTATTAATTTCAATGTATTATATCTTTTCTTTTAATAATTCAACTTGTTCAGGAGACAATACGCTACGGACACTTGCGATTTCGATTCCAACTGTTTTTGCGCGTTCGATCAAATCCTTTGTTTTAATTTTCAAAATCTTTGCGAACTCGGAGGCTTTAAGCTGATGGTCAGGTACTCCGTCATCGGAATCTACCATCGCCTTAGCGATGGCAGAGGCGGCTAACTCATCCGCTTCATCGGCTTCTTTCGATTTTCTAATCTTATCTACAATCGACAGGTGATTTTCTTCTCGAATTTCACCGGCTTTTTTCCCGAATTCGTCGGTACTGAGTATATCCACCTTCCAGCTGGTTAACTTCACAGTTAGCCGAACATTAATCCCGCTTTTCCCTATCGCCAACGAGAGCTGATCATTGGGAACCACCACCACCGCCGTTTTAGCCGCAATATCGGTAATAATCACCTGATCAACTTTCGCGGGTTTCAATGCATTTGAGATATAGACTTTAGGGTTTTCATCCCACTCGAGAACGTCAATTTTCTCAACACCCAGTTCCTTGATAATCGATTGAATCCGAGCGCCCAAATGTCCAACACAGGTCCCCACAGCCCCTATCGACGGGTTATTAGACTTTACCGCCACCTTTGCCCGTTTTCCAGGTTCCCGAGACACACTCACCAACTCAATAATTCCATCCTGAATTTCAGGGATCTCAAGTTCAAACAATCGCTTCAGAAGTCCAGGATGTGACCGAGATATGTTAATAAACGTACCCCGACTATTTTTATCCACGCCTGAAATATACACCCGGATTTTCTCCTTGGGCATAAACCGTTCACCGGGAATTTGGTCCTTAAAATTAAGAATGGCTTCGGCTTTACCGAGATTTATTAAATAATTTCGGTTTTCAACCCGCTGTACTGTCCCGACAAGAATTTGCCCAACTTTATCCTTAAACTCAGCGTAAATTGCGTTTTTTTCGGCTTCCCGAATCCGTTGAATAATTACCTGCTTGGCGGTTTGTGCCGCGATGCGGCCAAAATCCTGAGGGGTGACTTCATTTCGAATCACATCCCCGATTTCAACTGCGGGACGGAAATTTCTCGCCTCATCAACAGTCATTTCCGTATATTCATTCGACACGGCATCAACTATTTGCCAAACTTGGAAAATACGGGCCTCGCCAGATTCCTGGTCCAACTGACCTTCCAAAACTGATTCCTCGTGGAATTTACGGCGACACGCTGAGACCAGAGCTTGTTCGATAGCGCTAGCCAACGTTTCTTTTGAGATCCCACGTTCATTTTCAATTTGCGCCGCAACTTGACTAAAATTATCAATAACGATCATAGTGTTCCCTTCCACGCCACGCGATGTGGCAGCCAGTGATCCATACTTTTAGGAAAAAACCTCCTAAAAAATCAAAAAAGTGGGACGGCCCACTTAGTTGCTGTGGAAATAATATTATTAGATCCTATCAAGTGAGAATCGCGCCCGTCAACGCAATCAACTCAGGCGGGTCACATTCCCATCGCGCTTTTAAACGCATTTGAAGGTAAAATGTGAATCGTGATTGTGTTTCCCGACTCGCCCATTCCGCCCCATTCAATGAAGTATCCCGACAAGGTCGCCGTCCCGGACAGATCGTTCCATACCCCCTCTGAGTCGGAGTTACCTTGCCCTGGAACCAGCTGCAAATAATCTTCGGCATGATTGCCCCCGTTTGGCTCCGTAGGAATAGTTGGTGTATTGCGGTGCCCGCTCGCAGTATATGTTATGCCAGAGGCATTCCAGTTCTCATAATCTATTAGGTCACCGACATATTTAGTTCCGCCCGGAGTATAGTTACCGACCCAAAATACTGCACCGGCCAGAGAATCTTTCCCACTAATTCTCAAACCTTCAGGGCCTGTTACCCAGCGCCATGTGCCATCAACCGCCGCATCACTACCTCCGGCCCATCCCTGAGCTGTCGCCGTTGTTTGCTTTCTCGAAAACTGACTTTCAGCCACTCCTGTGATCGTGGCTAGGTACCCTCGCTTGCCATAATAATATTTTGTTTCCGCATTGGTTTTAGCGCTCGACCAATTCGAGCTGTACGATACATAGTCGTAAAAATGCAAGGTTCCATCAGGATGTTCATACGACTTATTCGCCTCACAAAGATTGATTTCAATCATGCGGGTGGGATTGTGGGTGATACTATTGTCAGGCCAAAAAAACACCAATTGGTTCAACACTTCATTTAAATTGGCGATATCATTGGAGCCAGAGAAATTACTGTTGTCAGATTTTTGTATTTTCAATTCTCGCTTCGCGGCATCCCATGTGATATTAAATAACGACAGTCGAGCATAATACGGGTTGATATCTAATTTGTCGTCCGGGCCGGCATACCCAAACATCCGCACTGACGCGTATTGAATCGGTTGATCCGATGCTACAGTGACCCTAGAGGCGATTGACACCGTCGGATTCTGCGTCCGGTCGAAAAACACCATCGGACTCCCAGTGATTGTCAGGTCGCGTGTCGCGGCACCCACATCCATCGCCGCAACACTAAGACTGGCCACCGCTACGGTAGCCAGACGCAACACCGCCACGTTAGCATTAAACCGATGTATCTTCGCTAGTAAAAAATGTGAAAAACACATACGGTCGCGGCTCACATTGACGCTGGTACATGCGCTAATAACCGATTCACACTAGTTACCAAACAGAATGTTCATGTCAGCGTAATAATTGACACCATCAAAGTAAAAACCCACAAAATCAACCACTGGATTTGCGATCGAACCACCCCCTTGCTCAGATGACGTCTGATCAAGGGGGTTCGCATACGGCCACAAAACTGTCGCCGGAAACGCCAGTGTCGAGGACCCAGTCCTCTTGACTTTTAATAAGAGGCCGCACGGGCCTGGTGGATCAACAAAGGTCATCGTAACCGCCCCACCACCAACAGTGACTTCTTGAAAATGGCCTTTAATCCAGTCTACTTTTCCTCCCACTACTTTTACCAATCGGGATGTAATGGTGTTGGATGCATTGCTACTCGCTATAGTACTGTTATCCGTACTAAACTTAATATTGCCACTGACGTGGACTGTCGCCATGGGAAAGGTAATTCCGATGCCCAGCATCCCATTTTTATACGTCACATTACCTGAACTTAGGGTTAGCGCATTATGTGTCATGGAATTAACCCCGATCACCTGGCGACCAACGCCCAACACGGTAATAATCAGTAAAACAACTCTCAACAGCCTGTTCATTGCGGCGCCCGATACCAAAACGTGGCATAGCCGAAATACTCACCCTTCGGATACAAGGACTTCGACTTCCGATACGAGAACCGGAGCACATCAATATTGTGACTAATCGGAGCGACGCTGTTCATACTCACATTGCGCGCCCATTTCAAGCCAGTACCCGATAAATTGGGATCCAGACTCACCGTCATTTTCCCAGGAGAGTCAGTCTCGTACGCTACCGACAGGATCAGGTTGGCGTCAGTCGTAGGATTAGCTGCGAATATGATACCTATCGGACCATCATTGGAAATCACGACACGTTGACAGTTGCCCTTTGTCCAATCAATTGTTGCTTCGGAGCTGGGGTTATTGAGGTAAGTCACCAATCCCGACAAACGGGTTGTA
The DNA here is from genome assembly GCA_010028705.1 of bacterium. Taxonomy (GTDB): domain Bacteria; phylum Margulisbacteria; class Marinamargulisbacteria; order SXXA01; family SXXA01; genus RHAI01. Next base: position 25,940 of record RHAI01000002.1, on the reverse strand, counting down.
CCTCGAACTTCCAGCGTTTCCCCCCCGACATTGTTAGTCCCAATCCCAACACGGCTTCCGTTGACGGCGAAACCAACATCCTCAATAGCAAACGACGTGTCATCGAGGCGCCCCTCTGTGCTATGGGTTGCAAAGATCACCCCCTGAATGAATAAGGTAACGATTAGGAATTTCAGGCACGTACGAAAAGCGTTCATTCGGGCCCCAACTCTCGTATGCCATACAACGTATCCGATCCATTTTCGCTCGTTGCCCCATCATAAAAAAGGTACAAACAATTACTCGTAGCAAGAATGGGAATCTGGGATTCCGGGAATTTAATCAACTGTCCAAAATTAATAGATGGATTATTAAGGCCTCCAATGGTTATACGGTAAAGTGCGGCCGCGTTTGGACGGTTAGTAATCTGGAGCGAGACGGTACCGTTAATCGTCACGCATTGCAGGTTCCCAGCCGACAAATCAAGAGTGAGGGTTCCGCCACTACCAACGTCGGCATACGAATGCTCGGAGTTGAGTACGTTGCCGCTCACCAAAACACTACCGTTTACGACAAAGTTCTGAGTAGGATTCGATAGTCCAATCCCGACATAGCCTCGACCGTACGAGTTAGCATTCAAACTACGTTTATAGACTAGGCCATCGTTAATGGACATCTCCCCCCCCCCGAAATAAGAGTCAGAAAACGTATACCGGCCCACCATTAGGATGGAGAGTAAAACTACCCCTCGGATTACTAATTTAAGTGGTGACATTCGTTGTAAACTCCGTCTTTTTTTTCCGTAATCGTAAAAAAAAATAGAAAACTTGCATTTTATATTAGTCCGTTATGATCCAGTCGTCGATTAATTTTTCTCCCGACCGACTGGGTATACTAGCGATGTCCACATGGTGGGAAATTGTGCCCCCACAGCCCCCATAAACTGTTGAGCCGCCTGGTAGTCGGAAAATTCAAAAAAAACCGTCGCTCCCGAACCCGACAATCGGGCTTGTTTGCCAAATGTAGCCATCGACCACCCCCCTAAAACCGATAACTCGGGAATCAATTCCCAGACCACTGTTTCAAAACTATTTTCACCGAATACCACTGGCACCGCATTAGGCTCAGTAGCCGCAACATCCGGGGCATTAGGAAACCGGGTATCAAACCACTCGTAGACCGTCCGGGTGTCCGACACCTTGTTTGGGTTGACCAAGACATACCACTCGGGGACAGGGATGTCAGTCGACTGAACCTGTTCACCAATACCCTGTACGATGGCGGTTCCACCGGTGAGAAAAAATGGGACGTCCGCCCCTACAGTAGCCGCCAGTCCAACCAACATTTCCGATGATAAAGTCAGCCGGCGAGTCGCGACCCACCAGCTAATGAGAGCGCCGGCATTGGAGCTCCCGCCACCTAACCCAGCCCCCATTGGTATTCGCTTAACAATATTGATTGACACGCCAGCATGTTCGGATAAGTGGGGCCTAAACACATCAAAACATCGATTTAAAATATTGAGTTTACCATCTAATTCGGATCCGGGGACACGGACTTGACATACCGGAACGGAGATTGGCTCAATGAGGAGCTCATCGTGGAGCGATATTTCTTGAAACACTGAATAGATCGGGTGATAGCCATCTGAGCGAGGGCGATATACCCTCAAGGACAAGTTTAATTTCGCAAATGATTTGACAACAGTTTTCAATATCAACCCCGACGGGTAGCTAGGCTTAACGCCTAGCTACCAAGTCGACACGGCGCCTACTTTACCGCTTCATCTTTACGTTGAACTTTGATGTCTTTTTTAAGGGTTGCCAGCATCTCGGTAGTCAAAGTCTTTTTCTTTTCGTTGGTGGCCATTTGACGAATTTGCTCTTTGACCTGTTCAAATTCATATCGCGGACGGGTACGAATATCGTCCAGGCGAATAATATGGAATCCAAATTGAGTCTGAACGATCCCCGACAAGCCACCTTTTTTTGGTATTGCAAAGGCAGCCTGCTCAAAAGCTGGAACCAATTGGCCATGCTGAACCCATCCTAACTGGCCACCACTTTGGGCGGTCGTGTCCTGGGATTTAGCTTTAGCAAGGGCCGCAAAATCTTTCCCGGCTTTTAAACTCGCCAATATATCGTTCGCCTCAGCTTGAGTTTTCACTAAAATATGACTCAAGTGCCGAAGTTCCGCCTCCTTGAATTGGGAGCTATTGGCACTGTAATAATTCCGAAGATCCTGATCCGTCACGTTGATCGTCTTATCAATTTTTTCCTGGACATAAAAATTTAGAAGCATTTGCCGCTCGCTAGATTTAATCTGTTTTTGCAATTCCTTATTTTTATCAAATCCTTGCCGCCGAGCCGCCTCGAGCACAACCTCTTCGTCGATCATTTGATCGAGCACTTTGAGTTTATTGTCTTTATTTTGCAGCGCCTGCTGATAGTTTGCGGGAAATGTAGCGATCCGATCGTTCAAATCTTGTACGGTAATTTTCGTTCCACCAATCGTGGCGACAGTGTCTGATCCTTTACCAAAATTACATCCGACAAGCGATGCACCGATAATCGATGCTAGAACGGCTCCTATAACTTTATTCTTCGACATGCGTCTGCTTCCTCCTAAGATAGAAAAATTGTGAAAATCAACCGAAGAGGTTATCTTACACCAAATCAGTAATAATTTTAAACGATCCTGAATAAAGGCCCCCAAGGAGTTAAGATATGTCCAGTTCAACTCGTGAATTTTCATCTCAAGTTGTTGACGGCGCCGACCGCGCCCCGTCAAGAGCCATGCTTCGTGCTGTCGGCTTCAACGACACCGATTTTACAAAGCCTCAAGTTGGGGTGGCCTCAACCTGGGCCATGGTAACGCCGTGCAACATGCACATCAACCATCTCGCGGTTGAAGTGGAACAGGGGATCAATTCTGCCGGCGGGAAAGGAATTATTTTTAACACGATTACTATCTCGGATGGCATATCGATGGGTACTGAGGGAATGAAATATTCTTTGGTATCACGTGAGGTCATCGCCGACTCAATTGAAACCGTTATTGGGTGCCAAGGATATGACGGATTTGTGACGATCGGTGGCTGCGATAAAAATATGCCGGGATGCGTCATCGCGATGGCACGGTTGAATCGACCATCGGTATTCGTATACGGCGGAACGATAATGCCGGGATGTTTAAACGGAAAGAGTCTCGATGTTGTATCCGTATTTGAGGCTGTTGGTGCCCACGCAAATCTTAAGATTGATGATTCGACCCTCCATGAAATCGAAAGCTGCGCCATTCCCGGACCTGGCTCGTGCGGCGGGATGTATACGGCAAATACCATGGCTTCGGCAATCGAAGCGCTGGGACTAAGTTTACCCAATAGTTCGGCCCAAGCCGCCATCTCAGATGCCAAACGGAAGGACTGTCATTCAGCAGGAGAAGCAGTGTTACGGCTGATCGAAAAAAATATCCGACCCCGCGATATCCTTACAAAAAAAGCCTTTGAGAATGCAATTACCGTCGTCATTGCCCTCGGGGGTTCGACGAATGCGGTGCTCCACTTACTGGCGATTGCCCATGCCGCCGAGGTGGACTTATCTATTGACGATTTCACACGAATCGGCGCAAGGACCCCGGTATTGGCAGATCTACGGCCCAGCGGAAAATATTCGATGGCAAAATTGGTTGAAATCGGAGGATTAACCCCACTTTTAAAAATGCTACTCGACGCCGGTTTGCTACACGGAGACTGTCTAACCGTTACCGGCAAGACATTGGCCGAAAATCTGGTTGATGCGCCACATTATCCGATTAACCAGGATGTTGTGGTTCCAATATCCACTCCCATCAAAAAGAACAGCCATTTGGTTATTTGCTACGGCAACTTGGCACCTGGAGGTTCTGTCGCAAAAATTTCTGGGAAGGAAGGCTTGTCGTTTAAGGGTACGGCGCGTGTATTTGACGCCGAAGAAGACGCGCTTGCAGCTATCCTAAATGGAACTATTGCTGCCGGGGACGTTATTGTTATTCGATATGAGGGGCCCAAAGGTGGGCCTGGAATGCGGGAAATGCTGAGTCCAACATCAGCGGTAATGGGTAAAGGTCTCGGAAAAGATGTGGCGCTAATTACCGACGGTCGCTTTTCGGGTGGAACTCATGGCTTTGTGGTCGGTCACATCACGCCCGAAGCATTTGAAGGCGGCCCAATTGCCATTGTGCAAGATGGGGATACAATCTCAATTGATGCCGAAAAAAGCCAGGTAACTCTTCATTGTGACGACACCGAAATTAACCAACGATTGCGCCGCTGGACCCGCCCCACACCCCGGTATACCCGAGGGGTTCTGGCAAAATATGCTCAAACGGTAACGTCGGCATCTGAAGGTGCAGTGACTGATCGCTTTTAAGCCATGATTATTAGCCAGTGCGCCGCCGGAGTCGTTATTTGGCAGGATCATTTATTAATCGTCAATCAAAACCGAAATAGCTGGAGTTTACCCAAAGGACATCGCGACGAGGGAGAAGATCTCCTCGCCACGGCTTATCGCGAAATTTCTGAAGAAACGGGCCTCACTACATTGGATTACATCTTACCGCTCGGCCAATATTCGCGGTACAAAATTGCCAAAGATGGTGGGGACGACACTCGAGAACTAAAAGAAATAACCGTTTTTTTATTTATTTCGCGAACCCCAGTTCTTGGGAGCTGTGAAATAGATCGTTCCTTCCCTATATGGGTACCGTTTGATCTGGCACACACCATTTTAACCAATGATGCGGATCGGGAATTTTTAATATCCCACCGGAACACTATTCAGAGCCATATGGTGCCACCGACGATTTTAATTCAAACTACTGTGCCAAACGAGGAATTAGCGTTATTAATTGCGAATCGATTAGTTCAGTCCAATGTATCACGCTGTGTTCAATTCGAACCGATACGAAGTATTTACGAATGGCACGGTCAAATCGAGGTGGCTACCGAATGGCGATTAACTATCAAATCAAGAAAAGATATGTTTTCGGCAATAGAGTCAATGATCAGGGCCCAGCACCCGTATGATTTGCCGGAAATCCAGGCAACCGATATTTCAAGTGGAAGCCTGGATTATCTTCGCTGGATTGCCGACACCCGGGTTAGTGATGCGTCGACTCTTTAGCCTTTAACAGTCCGGCTTGCTCATTTTTGACATCCTGAAAAATTGTCACCATTGCACGAAGAAAATTTTCATTGGTTGTGGGTATAGGATTCCCGTTTACGGACAAATCAGCCTTCCCTTTAGACCATGAATATTTAGACTCTGATCCATTTCGGATGATTCTCATTTTTATATGGTCTGGCCACACCATCATCTCATATTTCACCTGACTATTCGGTGGGCTTGTCACTAAAAGCTGACTTGTTTGACAGGTTTCAAGAAGCTTATAAGTCCCTTCAGTAAACCGATCAAATGCTTCAGGGTTTTGAATTATTCGTAGTATATCCATAGAAATGTGTCTCCAAATCATAAAATTACCTCCTGTTTTTGAGGTTAGCATAGGATTCCCCTCCGATTCTACACCCAAACACCACTAAAAAACGAATTTTTTCGATGAATAATCTTTGTAGAATTTGGGAAATTTGTCGAGGATAGTATTAATTCGGAAACCTCTCAACAGTCGATGGCAGCCAAATGATATTGTAAGGAATTGCAATGTGTGAAGCGATATTCAGACGTTTGAAACGATGAACAACTATCGGCGGCTATATAATACTGAATGCTTAAATAGGGGGAGATATGTCAGAGTTATTTAGCGGAAACATCTACTCGTTTGATCACAATTCAATATTTCGCGATCCACCACCAAACGAAAACACATCCGAATCAAGTCTTAAAAAATTTGGAGACGTATTTAATAATCACCTCCACAATATCTTAATGGATCATCTGGAAGCGGGTTGTCCGGTCGGTGCTAGAAATATTGAGACTGTCCGCTCAGCGTACAACCATTATCAATCCGAAACTAAGTTAATGAACGTTGACGATCCGACGAACTCAAACGATGGACCGTGGGGGTCACTTTTTGGATCACCCTCGAATACAAACATAGAGCATTATCACGCGTTGAGCCGCCTCTACGCCACCTGCTATTCCCAATTCCCAACCGAAAGCAACTTACACGTAGACCATGAAGAGATAGATAAAATTAACCACGATGTATGGAACGGGGCGTCAATCAGTGGCCGCGAAATGAATGAACTTCGGCTCCGAATCACTGCATTACTGGAAGATTTAGGGGTTTAATTAAACGAATAAACCGGGATTTCTCCCGGCTTAGTGACGTTCGGATAATCCGAAAACAGCTTACTTAGAAGCTGCTTTTTTAGAGCTTGTAACTTTAGCTTGCTTTTCAGCAGCTTTAGCTTCAGTCTTTGCAGCTTTAGCTTCAGCTTTCGCTTCAGTTTTAGCAGCTTTAACTTCAGTTTTAGCAGCTTTAGCTTCAGCTTTCGCTTCAGTTTTAGCAGCTTTCGCTTCAGTTTTAGCTTCAGCTTTAACAGCTTTAGCTTCAGCTTTCGGCGACGCAACAACCGCAGAAGCAGCTACTAGAACTGCGAAAAGGGCTACGAATAACTTTTTCATTTTTAGAGTCACCTCCTGCTTTAAAGATGCGGTAAGAGTACCAGTTGCACAGTAAACATTGAATTAAAAAAAAATTAGAAAATAATAAGAACGTTGGAAAATTTTGCTAATTAGCGTCTTAGGGATGTAAACTGGACCCATGTTTCCGGAAATTGTAGATGCTAATCTAAATCGTGCAAGTGAAGGGTTACGAGTTCTTGAGGAATATGCTCGATTCGTCGCCAGTAATTCCAAAATCGCTAGCCAGTTATCAGAGCTTCGCCACCAGATTGGACAGTACAATGGGATTAGCGCCGATCGACTCAATGCCCGCGATACACTTCGAGACACACGATCCCACGAACCGCCGCCCCCTCGGCAGTCCATTACCGAGCTACTAGCCGCCAATTTCCACCGAGTAACCGAAGCATCCCGTGTATTGGAAGAATATACGGGGGCCCCCCAGTTCACCACGATTCGATACAAAATGTACGAAATCGAAAAAACTTTGGTACTTACCCAATTAAAACCTCCCATCAACCCCGGAATTTATGTCATATCGGACGATGTCAACGTATTGTTAGACGCGGCAAGACGTGGAGCCGTGCTGATTCAACTGAGGGATAAATCGGCATCGAAGGCGGTCATTTATACCAAAGCATTGGAATTAGTGACACAAAAACCGCCAGAGGTGCCGGTAATAATTAATGACTTTCTCGATATCGCATTGGCCGTCAATGCGGATGGCCTACACACTGGGCAAGACGATATCCCCCTGGCGACACAACGAAAACTTATGGGACCTCATCGGCTACTGGGACGCACGACTCATAGTATTCAGCAGGGGCTAGACGCACAATCAAACGGCGCCGACTATATTAGTGTCGGACCCATTTGGGACACCCCGTCCAAGCCAAATCGAGCCGGGATCGGATTGGCCTACTTGGAAGCCGCACGGGAGAAAATCAATATTCCGTACGTAGCGATTGGGGGAATCGATCACCTAACCGCCGAACACATCGCGCCATTTTCGCCACCTTTGGTCGGGATTATCCGTGCAATCGACCAACTAGAAAGTATCCATCGCACAATTTTTGGGCGCTGCTGACAAAGCCAATAGCCGTCTTATATTTCCGCTCGCCGTCCTCGAATACTCCGGTACACACCTCGTCTGCCTAAAGATACCGTGATTTTTACGGCGTCATTAAGGTCTATCTGAATCAGATGTTCAGAGCCCATAATGGCGGAACATGTACTCAATGACTGCATGAGAAATGTCCCGTTGACTCACGGATTCAATCCCTTCCAGACCCGGCGTAATAAATCGACACCGGCAAATCGCACACCCACTACTTGGGCCGCCGCAATCGCTACTCGAATTTCGTCGGCTGACAGCTGAACTACGGATGCTTCGCCTCCCAAATGAATATTGGCACGAAAGTCATCATCGGCACTTTTTCGCTGCATTGCCGCAAGTATTTTACCGTCAAGCACTAGGCATCGAATATCAGAATTTCCAGCTTCAGCGATGTATTCTTGAGCGATAAAATCAGTCCGCGAGGTATTCAAACATTCGACGATACTCCGGGCGCTCCGGCGTGATTCTGCTACCATAACACCAGCGCCCTGAGTGCCATCGAGGGTTTTCAACACGACAGGCGATCCGAGATGCCGTGTCAAATGGCTCGAATATAACGGATCGGTTGAAAACACCGAGGTTGGAATGGGGAGCCCTGCCATCGCAAGTGTCTGGAGCGTGGCCCATTTGTCTCTCGCAAGCGCGATACTTGAAGTCGAATTTACGAGGGGGACGCCCATTGCTTCAAAATGTCTCAACACCGCCATAACCACCGGAAAGCCCTGAGTGGCAATTCGCGGAATTACAAACGCCATAGTAGGCAAGGGTCTATTTTTATGGCGAATCGCTAATGGATTACACTGCAAAACGCATCGAAATGGATCGATAATAACAGCCTCGTGCCCGACATCGCGTATCGCCTGAATTAATCGCTTCGAGGAATATAAGCGAGGATTTCGTGTGACGACACCAATACGCATTACTTTATTTTTTGAATCATGGTTGCAATACGCTCACGCGCGCCCCCGCTCCCTGCCGGAACCCGACAGCGTTGGGCCGTATCAATGGCGTCCATCAATCCGTCGATCGTCAATGACGACTCGCTAATCATGACAGACGCCCCCTTTTCCACCATCAATTCAGCGTTATAGCGCTGATGATCATCAGTGGCGTACGGGTATGGTATCAAGACTGACGGCTTCTGAAACTCCAATAATTCAGCCAGTGACGTCGCCCCAGACCGACACACGACAACAGATGCAAAGCGATACAAGACATCCATCGATTCAGCGTACGGCAAGATCACGCCGATTATTTTTCCACTTGGGGTAACAAGCGACTGAATCGGCCCGGAATAGCCCATTCGGCGATATTCGGCATCGCCAACAATATGGACTAAAAACCAATGGCGAACCGCAAATTGGGGCACGTTATCGAGAACAATCTTATTGAGTCCATGGGACCCCTGGCTCCCACCGAATACCAAAATCACATCACGTTGAATTTCTAGAATTGGAACCAATGCCTCCACCCACGAATCGGTCAAAAATACCTTTCGAACCGGATTCCCTAACGGGACCGCTGATGGCAACCCTTTGGTAGTTGGAAACGCCCCAATCACAAACGATGCCATGTAACTAATGATCCGATTGGTTCGACCCGTAATTGAATTTTGCTCTAGTACGATTATGGGAACACGACATAATTTGGCCGCGATCGCTACCGGCAAGGTAATCATACCACCCGTGCACACCACCCAACGGGGTTTAACTCGACGAATATGCCCAAGCGCTCGAAATATGCCAACACTCAGAGCAGCGATTGACGATCGAGAGGAAGCCACCCCATAGAATGGATACCCGTGGCGCCGAACGATATCACCGTCTATGCGATCAGTCGATCCCAGAAACACCGCTTGAAATTCCGACATCTCCTGAGCAACGGCAATTGCAGGATAGATATGGCCACCGGTTCCGCCGCACGAAACAATAAATTTATCCGGCACGCGGGTTTTCTTTCGGGAGAGCCGTCATCGTGGAAATATTCATCATCACACCAACCGTAAACATCGACATAATTAATGAGGTACCCCCAAAACTAATAAACGCTAACGGAATTCCTTTGGTCGGAAATACCCCAACGGCCACTGCAATGTTGATGAATGATTGGAGAACAATCTGTAACGCCAATCCAATCGCTAAATAGTAAGAAAATAATGAATGAGATTTCAGTGCAATTTTCATCCCACGATGAAAAAAAAACAGGAGCAGCAAAATAACTGTTACCGCTAAGATCCATCCGCCTTCTTCGCAAATTATCGAGAAAATAAAATCCGAATATTGAAGCGGCAAATACGAATATTTCAGACGACTCTGCCCAATACCAACACCCCAAAAACCGCCTGAACCAATGGCAATAAAACTTTGAACAATGTGATAACTTTTACCGAGTGGATCGGCGAATGGATCCAAAAAAGTCTTGATTCGCTGCATTTGATACGGATGCAAAAAAATACTACCCACTACGCCACCCAATCCAGCGGCAACCAACCCAAACAAATGAGTTAGTCGTGACTTCGCTACGAACAATAACGCGAAAATAACGACTCCCATGAGCACAGTATTCCCCAAATCAGGTTGCTTAGCCGTCAACAATATCGGAATCACAACGACCCCAAAAAAAGGGAGCAATCCATGCTGAATGGATCGAATTTTTTCTTTTTTCTGAGATAGTACTAACGCCGTATAAGTTATTACAAAAAACTTTAAGGTTTCAACGGGCTGGAAACTAAAAAAACCTAGATTGATCCATCGTCGAGCCCCAAAGGCCATCACCCCGATACCCGGAATCATCGTTAAGATGACTAGAATGCTACAAATGGCCACGCCGCGACCCGCCCATTTTTGATACCGGGTATGCGGAATCTTAAATCCCAGCGTAAATGTCAGGGTACCCATGACGAGATATAGCAAATGTTTTTTGATGAAGTAATAGCTGTCATTGTAACCGGTATATCCCACCACTGAACTCGTTGAAATAATCATAATTACTCCAATGACGATCAGGCCTAAGGTGATTAACAATAACGGCAGATCAGGCCGAGACCGAACGAATCGCGTGGACATATGCCTTAAAATGATCTCCTCGATGATTAAAATCCGTAAATTGGTCAAAGCTTGAACAGGCCGGTGACAGCAGAATAACGCTGCCCGGATCAGAATGTTCGAACGCCCAGAGCGTGGCCGCGTCCAACGTATCCACCTGTTTAACGGGAATTGTACAGGATACGTTGTCGAGTGTCCGTATAATTCTGTCACCGATTTCCCCATAAACAGTGATACTGGCCACCATCTGGTTGACCTGTTGTAAAAAAACGGCCATTTCCAACCCCTTGTCTTTCCCCCCTAACAACAAATGAACGGGTGAGGCAAATGATGACACAGCCACTAATGTTGACTCCGGGTTGGTTGCCTTGGAGTCGTTAAAAAAATCTCGCCCGTCAATGTGCCGCACCCATTCCATTCGGTGAGGCAGAGGGAGGTAAGAGAGGAGTTTTTCGATGGCATCCGATTCTTGCCATCCAAGGGCCACAGAGGCGGCAACGGCCATGGCGCCATTTAAATGATTATGAGATCCAATCAGACCTCGAGCGTTTCCATTCGCTTGGGCGCCCGCAGCTAATCGTGCGATGGTGAGGGTCAGTTCAGACGTTGGGGTTAACAGGACTTGTTGAGCGGGGCATTGAGTAATTATCGACTGAACCATCACATCGGACCCATGGGCTACGAGTACATCTTTAGCCAATTGATTCATAAAGACACGAGACTTCGCGGCCGCATAAGCCGCCATTGTCCCGTGACGCTCGAGATGATCCGGAGTAATATTAGACACCACGCTTACACTAGGCGAAAATTCGATAACGGTTTCTAACTGATAACTGCTAACTTCAACAATAATTATCGGATCCTCTAAATCAGCACAGGCAATGAACGGGCGCCCTATATTTCCCGAGATCGGAGCATCGAGGATGTGGCCAATCATTGATGTAATCGTCGATTTCCCATTGGTCCCCGTAACCGCTACCAATTTTGGGGGCCTCAATTTTTTTTTGAACATCTGATAAGCAAATTCAATTTCCGACATCACAATAGCCGGCGTCGATGGATAGTGTGACGGATGAATGCCAGGACTCACAACCAAGACTTCCGCGTCAGTCGGTGGCACCGGAGCAAATCCATGGGCATGGAGGTACTCACGAACAGCTCGTCCGGTAATTCCATCTCCCAGCACCGCGACTTTATCTAGTTGAATATCCACCACGCTAGCCCTGAACATACCATCCCGCCTACCCAGAAGACCGTCACAACCTTTCGTTCCGACCAGCCCATCAATTCAAAATGGTGATGCAGGGGTGCCATGCGAAACACCCGTTTACCGCGCCACTTAAACGACAGGACTTGAAGAATGACACTTAGCGTTTCAATCACATACACCCCCCCAAGGATCAGCATAATAAATGGCTGATTAATCACCATGGAAAGGGCTACAAAAAAAGCCCCCAAGGCTAAGGAGCCAGTGTCCCCCATAAACACTTTCGCGGGGTTAACATTGAATACCAAAAACCCGGCGACGACGGCCATTGCAACCCCTATAATTGATGCACCGGCCACGCCACTGACACCAATAAGAAAGGCTCCCAAAGTAATCAGCGACAACCCACCCAACAATCCATCCAATCCATCGGTTAAATTTGTTGCGTTCGAAAACCCAGTCATCATAAATACGTACCACCCAAGTTGCCAGACCGGCAACGCGCGAATCCACGTGTGAAAGGCAAGGACCATCACCACAGACACCCCAAGTTGAATTAGGAATTTGTACGAAGCGGTCAGCCCCAGGTTTTTCCGCCGACGAATTGACATAACGTCATCCATAAAACCGACGATTCCAAAGCCCGCCAGCACGGCTAATAAAAAAATATCCGTCGGTGCGAGTTGGCGAGTTGCAACAGATGCCAATATGGTCAAGCAAACAATGCCGATGCCACCCATCGACACCGTCCCCGATTTACCTTGATGTTGGGCTGGCGACAACTCGTATATTCGCTGCACACCCTTTAGAACCCGGAGGACAACTATCAACCCCCAATAGCATGGAAGAGTCGCTAAGAAAATCCATCCAATGGTCATCTTATCCCTTCCACCAACGCATTGACGACAGTCTCCATCGTCATACCCCGGGACCCTTTTACTAGGATAACATCCCCAGGTTTTACCTCATCAATTAACTGACGCACTAGCGTATCCTTCGATTCAAAATGGGCCATCCATACCAAGTCTGAAGCCATCGTTATTTTTTGGGTATGCTCGCCTGTTGTAAACAGCAGTTCGACTCCAGCGTCAATCGCCACATCAACAATGGATTGATGGGCCGACTCTGACCAGTCCCCGAGTTCAAGCATGTCACCCAAGACTAGGATTTTTCGCCCGGAATATCGCCGTAAATACTGTAACGAATAGATGACTCCATCCGGATTTGCGTTATACGTATCATCAAGCACAGTAACGTTGTGGGGCAATTCTAGTGGTGTCATTCGATGAGATGATGGTCGATACGTTTTAAGGCCGTCATGAATTTCATCATCGCTAAGTCCGAAATGACGGCCAACGCTAAAGCAACAATTAATATTTTGTTCGGGCTTATCGTTACCGCCAAACGGCAGCACATCAAACCCCACTCGATTCGACCTTGCAACCAAGGTGTCGTAGTACGCCGTTGATGCGTTCAGAAAAGCGAATCTCTTGGGACGCTCCCAATCCAATCGCTTCAAAAATACTTCCGATTTCGCTAGGGCAATTTTTTTTTGGTTACCGAGGAGTTCGATATGGGCCAGGCCAATATTAGTGATGACAACGTGGCTCGGACGTGCGATGCGAGCTAGTTCGGAAATCTGCCCTAATCCTCGCATCCCCATTTCAAGGATCAATATCTCGGTTGAAAAATCGGCGCGCAATATTGTCAACGGAACGCCGACCTCGTTATTTTGATTCTCCTCTGTTTTTACAACCTTATATTTTTGGGATAATACGGCGTAAAGCATGTCTTTGGTCGTTGTCTTTCCGGCACTGCCGGTGACGGCAAGAACGGAACATTTTAATTTTTTTCGATATTTTTTTGCAAAGGCACCTAAGTCAACATCCAGTACCCGGCCACCATTTTTAATAACGTCTGGAATAAAATCGCGCCCATCGAATCTTGGGCCTTTGAAAGGAATAAAGTAATCACCAGGCTCAACCAAGCGTGAATCGATCGTATATTTCATACAGTTATTGAAAGCACGACGCGATTGCCTTCCGGCATTCGTCGCGATCGTCAAAGTGAATAGTCTCAGAACCTAAAATCTGGTAGGTCTCGTGGCCTTTCCCGGCAACCATAACAACATCGTTAGGTTTAGCCTGCTGTATCGCTACCCGAATCGCTTCACGTCGATCCAGGATCACGACCGCCCGCTCCGGCGCTTCTAGGCCCGCCAAAATATCATCAGTAATTGCGCCCGGCACTTCTGACCTTGGATTATCGGATGTCACAATCACCCGATCCGCCAATCGCTCGGCTATCCGTCCCATTTTAGGTCGTTTGGATCGGTCTCGATCGCCACCACAGCCAAACACCACCACAAACTGGCCATTTCGATTCCGTGCGATTCGCTGGGCTTCCAGACAGACGTTTTCCAGCCCATCGGGGGTATGCGCATAATCTACGATTACATCGAAGGGCTGACCCTCTTTCACCAATTCAAACCGTCCAGGAGGAGCGCTCGCCGATGCCATGGCGGATGAAATCACGTGATCCGAAACGTCTAAAGCACGTAATACCGCCACCGCTGCTTGGAAATTCTCCGTATTAAACCGTCCAGGGAGGGGCACCTGAAAACCAAGCACCGTCTGAGTAAATTCGGCAGGAAAAATGGAACGCCCCGGACCGGCCATAAAGCGCAATTTTGTCTCACGATAGGCTTCAAATGTCTTATGGTAATCCAAATGGTCCTGAGTGATATTGGTCAGTAATTTGACATCAAAATCGATTCCATCAACGCGATGCTGATCAATGGCATGGGAGGAAACCTCCATCACAAAATGAGTTCCCCCAACATTCCGATGTGCCGCCATTCGCCGTGCGATGTCCCAACTTTCCGGTGTCGTCAATTCAGCATTTAAAGTCCCTAAAATTTCGGGTGAAAATCCAGCGGCTTTGAGACCATTATAGATTAGATGAGTTGTCGTCGTCTTGCCGTTCGTACCCGTTACACCAACCACCTGCAGATTCCGCGACGGGTAATCAAAATATTCATTCGCAAACCGGGCCAGCTCTAACCGATCCAGATACCGTACTTCAACGGCCCCCCGATCCCGAGCATCGGCCTCAAAACGTTCGCCACCCGGCAGGCACAAAAAACCATCCCCCGGTTGAATTTTTCTCGAATCAATTTGGTAGTCCATGGTTTGCTAGTATAGCAGCCGACATGCTAGTATACCACGCTCCCGAAACGGTCATTTACCCATCAAATTTTCAAGAAGGACACCGAGTTGAATTCGACGAGCAAAGACGCGCTAATCCTCCAATATCGCAAAACTGGTGACATCGCTATCCGCGACCAAATCGTCGAAACTTACATGCCATTGGTGGAATATATTGCCCGAAAATTATCATTTACGCGGGATGACATCGACGACTTGGTTCAGGTCGGCACAATTGGGCTTTTAAGATCGGTTGACCGCTTCGAACCGTCCAAGGAAGTCGATTTTTCGACATTTGCTTCTCCCAATATTATTGGGGAAATCAAGCACTACTTTCGAGATAAACGTGGCATTTTAAAGGTCCCCCGAAAACTTCAAGAGCAATACTCGCGAATCAAGCGCTACATTAAGGAAAATTCTGACGACGGTAAGAGTCCAACGATTGCTCAAATTGCTTCCGCCCTCGAATTGCCCGAAGAAACGGTCCTCGAATCAATAGAAGCCTGGCAATCCAGCACTGTCGTGTCCCTCGACTCCCCAGCCTATTCAAGCAACTCGAAAGGCGACGGTACCAATCAAACGTTATTGGATAGTCTTGGTGGGGACCATAAAGAAGACGCCATGATCAATCGAGTAACTCTCCGAGAGGCCATCCTTAAACTCGGTCACCGCGAGCGTAAAATAATTTTTCTACGGTTTTATCGAGGCCTATCGCAGAGCGAGATCGCGGATAAGCTGAACTTGTCACAGATGCACATTTCTCGCCTACTTACCGCATCGCTCAAAGAGCTGAAACACCATATTACCAAACATTGAAGGGACCCCCATGACAATCACCCATTTCGACCGTGTTGGCATCGAAGCACGCATACCTCATCGACACGAAAATATGCTCCTTGACCATGTCGAATGTGAAAAAATTGACGACACCACCGTGGGCCGATTTTCCGTTCAATTCGGGCAACAACAACCCAGAGATATTTTCCTAGAAACCGTCGATTCCCAATCCGCCCTCATTCCGACACTTTTAGTCGAGATTTTAGCACTTGCATCAATCGTCTGTACCGACTATCCCGATGATTCAGTGATCATTTTTGCGTCAATTAGTAATTTCGTCATTCATCGTAAACCTTCCGTTGAATCCCCGCTATTTGGAACAGTTACCAAATTAAAAGATAAAGGCAATTTTGTCCGTTGCCGGGGGGTTGTCGAATCGAATGCCGGAATCATCGCCGACAGCGAATTAATGGCATTCATCATTCCAAAAATAGTCCTTGCCGATGAACCTGGAGCCCCAAAATTAGTAGAGTTGCCAGAATGTACAACGTCTATTCCAGTCGATAAAACCCGGTTCAATAAAGTGTCGGACATGGTCGTTTGCGATGAAATTGTTCGTCCCTTCGGCGACACCCGACTGGTTGGAAAATATACATATCCCCCAACCCATCCACTAACCAAAGGGCACTTTCCTCACACCCCGATTATGATGGGGGTGATGCAAATTCTCGGAATTGAAGATACTGTTACGGCCGGACTTGGCCCAATCCTATTAAATGGACACGTTACCGGCGATTGCCAAATTATTCGGTCCGACGGTGCCCTGATCGCCGATATTAAAGAATTTGTAACCGAAATCATCGATGGGAAGGGCGTATTTCGCGGGACTAAAAAGGTTGTATTTCGGGAATCCGTTCGACCTGGGGATACACTGCTAATCGCCCTGCATAATATTCAGGCCTCGTGATCGCACCGAGTCACTTTAGTATTATCGTTGCCACTGACCTTGGCAACGGCATTGGCGTCAAAAATCGATTACCTTGGTCCATTCGATCGGATTTAGAGTTTTTCAAAACCATGACCTCGTGGGCGCCTCCCGAAAAATACAACGTCGTTATCATGGGGCGAAATACTTATGAATCACTTCCTAAATCAGTACGGCCGTTACCCGGTCGGATGAATGTTGTCATCACCCAAAATAGAAACTACCCGTCACACAATATTTCATGCTTCCCAAGCCTGGAACAGGCACTATCCCATATTTCATTAGACCGCACGGTGCATCGAGTATTTGTGATCGGGGGCACTCAGCTGTATCAGTCGGCATTGCTGCACCACAAGCTCGACAGTATTTACCTCACAAGAGTCATTACGACGACAGAATGTGATTGCTTTTTTCCAGAGATTCCCAGCCAATTTCGCGTCACCCAACAGACCGGAATCATCAACGTACCCGAGGGGTATTCGGTTCAATTTGAGGTGTGGCGCCGTCGATAACCCGGACTAGACCTAGTCGGCGAAGCCCACTCGAACTGCCTCGGTCACCCATTGACTATCCACAGAGTAGCCAATCGTGATCACCGCAAACGCCGCATCGTTAGGACATTGGTACAGCGTAATTAATTGCTCAAAAGGGGTATTAGACGATAGCGAAATCGTTCGAATCGATTGAACAATCCCCAATGGTTCCGAGTCCAATTCGCGATTACTTGAGTCATAGTAGTTAATTGAGCCATACAGTGGGCTGGCACCCGTTTCAAGAACAATCGGTGTCGGGGAATCGGTTATCGCCGAAATCCGCACGAAGCGGCGTGCCTGTGCCTCCGCAAGCCACTGGACCTTATCCAAACCATCCAACGTACTCGGATGAGTCGACGACGTGCCATTGTCCCCGGTCAACCGTGTTAATTGACCGCAACCGGCACACATCACAAGAACCCCAACAACGATACCCCAATTAAACAGTTTCACATTATGTTATCGAAATTATTTCAAAAAAAATTTCAAAAAAATTCCCAGTCGTTGAGTGTGACCCCAACGACCTTATCAAAAAAACATGATGTTTAATAAGTCAGCCATTCGGGAAACAAACAGATCGCTAGGGTGGGGGACTCCGAGTTAAAATCGCCGGTCGAAAGCATTCCATTGACCGGCGCTTTTTTTATTATCCCGGTTCGCATAAACTATCAGGATATTATGAATTTAGTGGGACTAGGAATACGGATTCGAAAACTCCGAGAATCAATGAATCTAAGCCAACTTCAATTGGCAAACTCACTACACATTTCGCCTCAAGCTGTATCAAAATGGGAACGAGGAATGAACGCGCCGGACTTATCCGTTCTCCCACTGCTGAGCACCGTCTTACAGGTCTCCCTGGATACCCTACTTCGGGACGGAGTACCAGTTCAAAGCACATTTCCCGGTGTGGTGCTTGCATCAAGTGTACGAGGGTTCGCGCAGCGTGCGGCGACGTTATTTCCCGACGAAGTAGCGGTCATTTTGAACGGGATGTTTCACAGTATAACCCGAGTGATATTAAATTATAGTGGTGTGCCCGTAAAATATTTGGGCGACGGATTTCTGGCCTATTTCTCAGGATTCAATTATGTGCAACGTGCGTGGGATGCGGCCATACAGCTGAACCGTTTGGAATTACTGCCGGGACTGACGGTGTCGCTCCAACAGGGGCCCATTTATTTGGGCCGAATTGGGTACGGCGATTATGCCCAACTCGACGTAATCGGCGATACAGTTAATCACGCATTTCTACTCAATCAATGGGCAGCCACCCATAATATAGGAGTCGCCGCTGTGATAGATTCAACCATAAATAACGGCATCGCACGCCGTCGTGATGCGATAATTCAAAACAGAACTCTATCAGTCATTACTCTGGAACCGGCTGAACACCCGGTCCAACAATTGCACCTTCCACCTGACGAATAGAGTCGACAGGACCAGAAAAGCGCACTCGAACTCGGTGACCGTCCCAATTAAAATTCAATCCGGTGGCGGTCAATCCAAATTCGCTCGCACGTCGTCCGCCGTACATCGTGTCCCCCAAAATCGGACTCAACACTGTCGCGGCGTGTAAACGAATCTGGTGTCTGCGACCAGTGACAGGAATGGCCACCCATTCATTGTCGAACCGCTGATCACGAATAAAAATGGTCCGACTGGGCTTCCCATGGTCACAAACAATCGCTTTTCTATTAAAATCAACCGGAAGCACAACATTTTTGATACAGCCTTCAACCGGTCGAGAAATTTTCATTCGATACCGTTTGACTATCTGATGGGTGCGCATCATTTCAAACAACCGTTTCTCGGCTAGTTTATGCTTAGGGAAAATTACAATTCCACCTACCATCAAGTCCAAACGCGAAATCGCTGTCGGCACATACCCTATCCCCTTGGTTTTGAGATACGACTCGACCGCAGCGGTCAAATTAAACCGTTCGCATGCCCGATCAGGCACCGTGGATAAACCTCTAGGTTTTAGCACAACAATCCAATCAACGGTCTCATCGACCACCGAGTAGTCCGGTAACACGTATCGAACGTCTTGGGTAGGACTGATGAAAACCTTGAGGGTCTTACCGGACAAAATAACTGTATCACGAGAGTATACACGCTGATTATCGAGCCACACTCCGCCGGATTTAAGAATCCGGTCCACATGAATATCTCCTCGTTTAAAATAATTGGATAATACGTCAATTACGGGTTGGGTTGTCGGTGTTGAAATGAAATAGGATCGAGCGTTGCTAAAAATGTTTTTTCCGCCTTTACATCCGGGTGAGCAGCTGATACCTTAATACTATCTTCACAGATTTGTTATACGCAATCACAAAAGATAAGACTCTATTCTCCAACCCACAATTTGTTTTATTTGGATGGAGAAAAAAGGGAAGCTCTCGGAGATCCCCCCCCTATCTGAGAGCTTCCCTTTTTTTATTTTCGGGTGGCAGGCTTCATAATTTTCGGCGTGATAAATACGACGACGTTGTTGGTTACCATCTCCTTCGTTGTGGTTGAAAACAGCTCCCCCACAATCGGAACCCCATCTAAACCGGGCACGCTTGTCCGACTGGATTTTTGTTCATTATCGATCAGCCCCGCTATAACTAATGTCTGACCGCTTGGAATTCCAACACGACTTTGTGCTAATCGATGCGTGACGACGGGATATTGATTCCCAGACAATTCACGATATCGCTTAATGTTATCGACACAAATCTTGAAATCCACCTGCACAAAATTTTGGGTCGATACCTGTGGAGTCACCTCAAGCGAAATTCCTGTCTCCGCATTATTAACCTGAAGGGATGTCGTTCGATCCGACACCACAGTGGTCAAAAACGGTATTTTTTCACCTACTCTGACTATCGCTGTTTGATTATCCAATGCCGTAATCGACGGTTGGGCTAAAAGACTTGCCCGTCCGGAGTTTTTTAACGATTCCAAAAATCCACTGATGGCCGTGTCGGGCATCACCGCATACTGTGTCAAATCAATCGACCATTGAATCGGAGTATTCAAATTGGCCAACCAACGTTTAAGTGATTCCGAAAATTCGTCACTGGTTTCAATAATTTGCACCTCGATTTGAATTTGATTGGGCTCATGGTCAATCGACGATATTGCGCCACGGATCGTCCCTTCATCTGACGCAACCACCTGGTAATACACCCGACGGTTCCTAACATCAGCCACAAATTTTGAATCTGGAAACAGCTCACTCAAGAGTTGTTTGACGTCATTGGGATGCACAAATTGCACCGGATACTGGCCAAAGACCTGAGCAAACCGTTCGGCTCGAGGTAGTCCATCAGAAACTGGCGCGACCGGCGATGGGGGCGGCACCCGCAACGCGTCGCGTAATCGGTCCAAGTCAAAGGCCCCACGATACGGAGCCGAATACAACCCGACTTGGAACCCTACTAATCCGATTAGCGCACCGATCGCACACTTAGTCAGCATTGGCAGAACTTAGTCGAAGAGTCAGTGTATAGATGCCGTCCCCGAGAGTTATATCAGCCGCCAACACAGGTACTTCGATCGGAATGTCAGCCAGCATCTCCACCCATCGGTCAGGTGAGCCATTTCTGATTTGGATACAATTATCTGTCGCTACCACCTGCCCAGCGGGTCCCAATCGATCGATTATTGAATCCACTCCTCCGCGTGCCGAACGGTCACGACCTGACTGCATCAGCTGAGCATATTCAAACTGGAGTTTATTCCGGCGGATGAGCTGGGGAACCAAGGTGACAGCACACACGACCATCGCACCCAGAATACAAAACCCAAAATGGCGAAAAAAAACATCTTCACTGAACGGATCACTCCATCGATGAAGCATCTACATAGTTCCAGTCGCTAGACAGCCCCCGACTCTGACATCTCCAATTTGAATCGCTATCAACACCCTCATTGGACGGAAAAAGGGCGGCAATCTCAGTCATTTTTGGAGTCGCCCGGATCGCTAGCACCACCCCATAATGGGATTGAATCCATCCCGCACCCACCCCAATTCGATGCAGCAATTCGTGATTCCGATAAATCACATGACGATTATTTGCTTCGAATCGATCGCGTGCCGCGCGCTTCAATGTGACGCGATTGTCTAACTGATTCAACGATGTATAGCAAAAAATTGAAGCCCCCATGGCAATAAATCCGACCCCGAGCGCCACACACTCTATGAATCGATTCCACGGATAGAACGGACTCCGACCGCCAAGGAGTACTTTAGAGATAGTAATTCCATTACGATCAAATAAATCTAAAATTGGAAAGTACACACTGGTATCAGGAACTTGGACATGAAAGGAGGTACCCCATCGGGAGCGACGTTGACGATGACACGCCTCACGAGAAATATCTAAGCACACCCGCTGACCATCAACATCATTCATCCATTCCGATAGTGCCTCCGACTCGTGCATCAAATCCGCCAGCACATATTCTTTTTGGATTTCAACCACGATCAGAGAGTCATTTTTTAATATTATTTTACATTGTGACATTTATAAAAATTATATTATTTTCTAATAACAATCAATTTATTTTTCTAAAATTAAAGTATGGCTGACGATGAATTCGTGCTAACATATCGTTGTTTTTTTGAATAAAAAATGAATTTCCCAATCAAAGGAGCACCATGAAATCGATTATCGCCGGAGCCCTAGCCCTTACCCTTATTACTGTACCAACGGTTGCGGAACAATCGATCGTTACATCGAAATCGAATACAGAAGTAGGTAACAGTATGTTTAAATCAGACATTGAAAAACGAAGCTATGCCGTAGGGATGACTATCGCAGAATCCTTTAAAAACCGAACAGAATTTGATGGCAATGTTATCGCCGATGGATTCCGAGATGCCATTGCCGGCAAAGGCAAGTTAACCGATCAAGAAAAACAAGATGTAATTGCCGCATTTCAATCCGAAATGCAATCTCGCCGTGACGCTGAAATGAGGGAGGCCGGAGACAAAAACTTAGACTCAGGTCGTCGATTCATGACACAAAACAAAACAAAATCAGGGGTAAAAAGCACATCGAGCGGTCTCCAATACAAAGTAATTTCGTCTGGAACCGAAAAAAACCGAAAATCTCCGAAAGCATCGGATACAGTCACCGTCCATTACAGAGGGACCTTAATCGATGGTACCGAATTCGACAGTTCGTATAAACGTAACCAACCCGCGTCGTTCCCATTAAATGGTGTGATACGCGGTTGGACGGAAGGTCTTCAACTTATGAAAACAGGCGACAAGTTTGAATTTTATATTCCTTCCGAACTGGCCTACGGCGAATCCGGAGCGGGATTGATTGGGCCAAACTCGACACTTATATTCGAAGTGGAATTGATTTCAATCGGAAAATAAATTGTTGGGCCACGCTTTTTCCAAACCCGCCCTCAGACGGGGAATTGGCTATGACGCCGTCCCCGGTTAGCCACGCGGCATCAGCCCTATTGCTCACGGGTATCACCTCATACCCACCCTCTCGATGACGACCTCACCCTCGCTCCTTTTTGTGTCGAACGGATATGGTGAGGACCTTATCGGCGCACATATCGCATTAGCTGCCAAATCGATCGGGTTTTATCCCATAGCATTTCCGCTAGTCGGGGCCGGTTTTGCATATTTAGAACACCAAATTGATCGGGTGGGAACGTCGCCCATTCCACCCAGTGGTGGAATCATGCGCCGATTGCGTGATGTCGTTGGTGATTTACGTAACGGAATTGTAGCCACGTGCCTGCGTCAACGACGAATCATATCGCAGACCGCATCGCACTGCCATGGCATCGTGGCCGTTGGAGACGTGTTTTGCCTAATCCAAGCGACCGCTGGAAAAAAATTGCCCGCCATTTTTCTACCTACGGCAAAAAGCGACCTATTCATGCCACACACGCCATTGGAATACTGGATAATTCGACGTTTAGCCGACCGAATATTCCCACGAGATGCTATCACCGCATCACGATTTAACGAACGAGAATTACCAGCTAATTACTTAGGGAACCCTATGATGGATGGCCTCCTCGACTTACCTCCGCTCCGACGCGAAATAAACGGAATTCATTTAGCGCTATTACCCGGTTCGCGATCCGAATCCAGCCAAAATTTGGAACTGGAACTCCGGGTTCTCGACCACATGTCCCAACCGATTTTTGCTTGGATTTGCACCAGTAAAAGCATGGACACCCACCCACACAAATCGATATTAATCGCCCATAACTACACCGAAACTCACTCAAACCGATGGGTGAATCCCAGCGGAATTACCATCTCTTTCACCCACACTTTTTCATCGGCTGTGCGGGCAGCTGATGTCGTAATTGGGCTTGCGGGCACCGCCAACGAACAGGCTGTATGGCTTGGAAAACGGGTAGTCGCGTTTCCAGGATCCGGCCCACAAAGTTTACCCATTCGCTTTAATGAGCAGAAAAAATTATTGGGAAACAACTTAATATATGTCGATACAAACCATCCAAGTACCGTTGCACTCAAAGTGATGGAAACACTTAAATTGCCTCCGCTGCGGGAACCTCTACCTCAGCACGCGGCGAGTCAAATTATCCACTCTGCACGGGATCTATTTGAGCAATGAGAGATATACTACGACTGCAGCGCCAAATCAGACTTATCGCAACCATAACCGCTGTTGCAGGGATCATTTTTGGGGTTGGGGCAATTATACGGACCGCCCCATATGGAATAGCAAAACTCGTGGTTGAACACGAACTGTCCAAAATATTTAAACAACGGGTCACAATTGATCGAATGTCGGGCAACATCGTTTCAGTCGCCCATTTCGAAGGCATTCGATTTTATAATCATCCATCACTTAACCGGCCTGGAACTGTAGTCTTGATTGGCGAAGCGACGGCTCGTTACAACTTAATAAAAGTCATGGCGCACAACGGCGATTTTGCAGCGGGCACCCACACCCTAACGATCCGAAAATTAGCGGTTACAACGCTTCGGACAAAAACCGACCAATGGAACGTCTTAATGATCCTGCCGCCACCTGAACCTCAGGCCCCTCCATTATCATTTACTGGCCGCATCTATATCGACGACAGTACGATCGAAATCAGAGACGAAAAAGGATGGGGGAATTCACAACCGAATTCAGCGTTTGTCGATCACGTTACTGATCTCGCTGGCGTCGTTGATTTTCACGATATCCGCGATGCAAAAATGGTATTTTCAGGAAAATTAGGTCTGACTAAAGCCCCGTTTCGAATCATCGGCAATCTCAATTCAACCAATGGTCAATGGGATTACCGAATCAATATTTCGGACCTTAATCTGACCAAATGGGGCCCGTACATGATCGATAATCCTAGTCTTTCGGTCATGGGCGGGACACTCGATGCTGAAGTCCATATTCACAGCAAATACTTACCGAATCAGCATGAATTTCCGTTTTGGTATGACCTCGTCGGCCACATTAGAGATACCACACTCAGCATGCCGATCTTTCCAGCGAGCGCGACAAAAATGTCCGGAATGATTACAATGGCAAATAATCATATCGAATCGGATCAAGTGATGCATTTGGGGAATCATCCAGAGACGCCGATTCACCTGATCAAGTCAATGGTCGACACCGGGATCATCGATTCGGAGGGCCATATTTATGCGACGATTCATTCCGTCGGCGAGCTAAAGAATCGCCTTCCCAATCGCTTCAAAGGTGTCGCGCCGAGACTATTCCCACTGCTTAACCATCCCAATACCCGGCTATCGATTCATAGTATAAAATGTCAGATTGCTAATTCACCGATTGTGGCTACGGGATATTTAACTTTCGACCCAAATACCATCCATGTATCACTCGCCTCTAAAACGCTCGATGTAGCCACAATTAAATCCCTATTTCCTGCAACTCGAGCCTGGAAAATCACAGGAAATGGGCCAGTGTTACTCACTATTTCAGGCGCCATGACATCGCCAACGGTATCAGGCGACTATACACCCGTTACAGCCAAAGCCTATGGATTCCCAGTCGCTGATCTGGCGTTAAGTTTTCGCTATTTTGATCACTCGTTGAACCTAAACACATCCAAAGGGACCATCTATTCTGGGCCAATTCAACTAGCATGTTCAGCCAATTTCTCAACCATAATCCCGACCATCGAAGCAGAATTCATTTCCCGTCAGATGGATACCACACGCATCACATCGTCTCTCACTGGCCGCGCGTCGACACGAGTTCATATCAGTGGCCCCACTAAAAAATTAGCGCTCATGGGCGAATTGATGTCCGACTCAACGATCGGATGGATGAATCAAACCATTACCCACGCATCGGTACAAGGGTGGATTCTTGATGCGACTAACCTACTTCTTGAAAAAGGAACTCTATCGATTAATCAATCCAGCCAACCGATTAATTTTTTTGGAATCATTCGAAATTGGACCTCCGCCGAATTTGCATACTCTGGGGCATCAATTGTTTT
>RHAI01000001.1 GCA_010028705.1 bacterium | reverse complement strand
GATACGATTCTGAACTGAGTCATGAGGAACTCCTTGACGGTGATGGGGCGGTTTGGGTGAGCCCGCGGGAAACCTGCGGGAAAAACGTATACTTAATAACTTATCGATATTTTTACAAAAAAAATTTCAGTTTTTTTAGGAATGCCCCAAATTGTGGTAGCCATCGACAGATTTTGTTACCCTGACGCACTGTGTGGCATATCACTTGCAATCAACTAGACTCCACCAACTCAGCGGCCAAGCGATTAATGTCCCGGGGAATACCCGGTCCGTTCACGCTGACGGCACGATCACAAACACAGGGTCGAGGTAGCCACGGGCGGCAATGGATATCCGATGATAATGGCGGCCTATACTACTCATTGGCGATGTCAGAATTTGACCCCAGGATCCATTCAAACTTAACGATTGAGGTCGCCAAACGTTGCCAGCGCATCATCCACTCGTTATGGGGGCTACCAATAACCATCGAATGGCCCAATGATTTAATATTGGGCAACAAAAAAATGGGTGGGATTTTGGTGGAATCGACGATCGGTAGTTCGGGACAGCCAGGGTGCTGTATTATAGGCATCGGGTTAAACATTAATCAGACCCATTTTCCGGATCCAATCGATACAATTGCCACATCACTTCGTCAGTAT
Organism: bacterium; assembly: GCA_010028705.1. Lineage (GTDB taxonomy): Bacteria > Margulisbacteria > Marinamargulisbacteria > SXXA01 > SXXA01 > RHAI01. Next base: position 111,376 of record RHAI01000001.1, on the reverse strand, counting down.
GATGGCCACGTGAGGTCACTATCGGATCTCGCAAACGAATTAACAAAGGAGCTAGTGGGATGGCTGTAAGAGGTGTACGTGGGGCAACAGTAGTCGACAGCAATACACGTGAGGCAATACTCGCGGAGACAACCATTTTATTATCGGCGATGATCGAAAAAAATGGGATCCGATACGAAGATATCGCCTCTGCTTTTTTTTCGATGACCAATGATCTGGATGCGGAATTCCCCGCTATTGCGGCTCGGGAATTGGGCATGAATGATGTCCCGTTATTATGTCTGAATGAAATCGCCGTCCCAGGATCTCTTGGGCAATGCATTCGAATTTTACTGCATTGGAATACCGATACCCCTGCCCGGGACATTATTCATCCATACCTGCGGGATGCGGCACGGTTGCGGCCCGATAAATGTCCACAACAATGAGTCAATTGACCATTGGAATTGTCGGATTAGGATTAATTGGAGGTAGCATTGCGCTTCGAGCCAAAGCCGCCTCCCCCGGGGTGCGAATTATCGGTGCCAATCATCGGATCGAGACCGCAATAACCGCCCATACACGTGGAATGATTGACCATATCGCTCGTGATTTTTCCGAATTTTCTGCCGCCGATATCGTGTTTGTGTGCACGCCCATCCCAATCATTTTTTCGACATTAGTCGAACTGGACTTGGCGGTGACAGGCGATACCCTTCTAACCGACGTCGGCAGTTTAAAAGGAACACTATATCGGCAAGTTCAAGGTCGATCATGGCGCCACCCTGTCGTCCTCGGCCATCCTATGGCAGGGAAAGAAACCATCGGACTCGATTCAGCCGACGCCAATTTATTAGTGGGTAAACCCTATATTGTGATCGACGACATCGAGAATCGCCTGTCTCCCGTGCTCCAAAACTGGGGGTGTCGAGTGATGCCAATGGCAGCCGATGTGCATGACCGATACGTCGGATTTGCTTCCCATCTCCCCTACTTAGCCTCCATCATCGGAAGCGGAATGGCATCTGCCGGAGTCCCATCCGTTGAGCTATTTTCACACATCGCATCCAGCGGGTTCCGTGACACCAGTCGTGTCAGTGCGTCCGACCCCCATTGGGGCGCCGACGTCTTGCTGGGAAACTCGCCCATTGCGCGGGAAGGCATTGACATCGCCCAGCGGTTATTGGGACAGATTGACGCACTCATCCGTGACCACGATCGGGACGGACTCGTCGCTCTACTGGGTGGAATTAAAGGATTTCGAGACCAAGCTATCCCGTAATTTGGGTTTGCGATCGAAAGGTTGATTCGAAAATTTTGTCCGCGTTACTGGCCTCAAATCCATCGCGACGGTGCTGCCGCGAAATATCAGACAGGGGAAGATGGCGAAATTCGTCGAGCACCTCACGTTGAGCAAACTCAACATAGGACCCGGATATCCGATGGATTTCCCGCCCCCCATGCGCATCGTCAAATTCCGCCTCAACGGTTTGAGCGACGGTGGAGCTTTGAATCAATTTGCCATCAGGGCTTGTTTTAATTTTACCCCCCGAGTCATTCAGCTTGATGCCTCGTGCTTCTAGAAATTCATTAAATTGTGCCACCGTGTTGTATCCATCCGGTAAATTTTGAATCGTAATTGTAAAATGGTTTAGATAGTAGCGATTGTAAATTACCCACGATGCATATTCAGACTCTGATGCTAACGCTTGGTAATCGACCCAGGTCGGGGTGCGCCACAAGGGTCGGTGCAAGAATTCATCGACCTGCGACGAATCATTTAAGTCCAACAGAGTCACCGGATCAACGGTGACCTCCTGAGTATAGGAGTGAATGATATCTTGTGCCGCCGGGCTCAATTCATGGACTCGCAGTTCACTGATAAATAGGCGGGGCAAATCATCACGCGGGGGGCTATACCAAAACGCATTCAGTTTCTTCCCTTCAAAATTATAGGCATCGCGACGGACGTATCCATGATGCAAAAATACCTTTTCGAGGGACTGGATCCCAAGGTGGGGAACACCCATCGTTCGAAATGCAATGTGATCATTCTCGATGTGATTGCGCGACGGAATCAGGCCCGCCGCCTCCATCGCCGACACAATGACGGTCACATCTGGAACACGGTCCCGATAACGTCTCATCAGCCCCTCTAAAATTGCATCAATCGCGTCCATATAAACCCCTTTTTTTATGGTAATAAAATTCTATTAATACCGTAGCATACCAATCAACCGCTATCAGACCTTGGCCCCCAATCCAGCGGTTAACCGATTGAGTGCGTCCGATCGATCATGACGATCCAATATCACCTCCAATACGTAACACTGAGTATCATCATTTACCGCCAGATCAATCGCGGTGTTTAAGTCATGTTCGGACCGAATTTTGATCCCGACTCCCGAATTATAAATCTCGGGTAATCGACTATAATTCCAATTAAAAATATCGTTAAATGGGCCATCTAACATGGGGCGTTCCGTTCCATAACCGCCATTGTTCAAAATAATAATAATGGGCGTCAATCCGTACCGGATCGCGGTCGACAACTCATTACCTGTCATCTGAAATGCCCCATCGCCGACGATGACAATGGGTCGACGGGCAGGACTCGCGAGTGCGGCGCCCACACTGGCCGGAACCGCAAACCCAATCGAAGCGTAATACGCCGGTGAAATAAATTCCGTATGGGACTGAATCACCAAATCCATCGCACCAAACAATGCATCCCCGACATCGGATATCACCACCATATCTTCAGTTAATCGACTGTTAACGGCATCAAATACACGCCGAACCGATACAGGAACAGGTTCCGGTACAAACGGGCGATGCTCCGGAGGATGAGGAATGAATCGGGATGATTTTGGTGCAATTCCGGATTGAATTAGGGCATCCAAAAACACCCCCATTGGGATTGATTCCACACAGTCCCCCCCCACAATCAGACGGTCGTAGGTCAAATCTATGGACTTGGCCGGATCAAGGTTGGCTGTAAATACGCCCGTATTCATATCGCTTCGCAACACTCCCAACAGAATCTGACAGTCACTGGATTCCACCACGTCGCGTACTGAATCATGGCCCAAACCACCTTCGTAAACTCCAATATACAGCGGATGGGTTTCGGAAATCGTTGACTTCCCCAATACCGTCGCCGCCATCGGGATGTTCAGTGTTTCGGCGAATTGCCGTACCGTATCATGGAGTCGAAAGCGATGAATTTCGGCATCAACTAAAATGACCGGTGTCTGAGCACGATCAATCATGGCCAGGGCCGTCGACACCATGTCATTAAATCGGGGTCCCAACGGAAGTGCCGTAGGACGTATCGGATCACTCCCCTCCAACATCGAAATCGGATAATTCACCATATCACGCGGCAATTCAATATAGCCGGGGCGATTGTGATCCACCACCGCTTGGATGACCCGATCAATTTCGCTGATGGCCCGCTCGCCATGATCGAGAATAGTCGCGGCCACGGTGAGCTGATCAAATACATGTTTCTGGGTGTAAAAATCCCGTACTCGGTGGTGCAGCAACCGATTCTCGCGACGCTCCGAGACGCCGGGGCCTCCGGAAATAACCAACACCGGGCTTTTTTCGGCAAATGCTTCTGCGACGGGGTTCGCCACCTTAAGACCGCCGACACAGTAAGTAATACAAATAACTCCAAATCCATTAATCCGTGCATACGCATCAGCCGCGAAGCCCGCGCCCTGCTCGTCGCACGTGTTTATAAACTCAATATCGGGAGTAAGTTCAATTAACTTGTTGAAGCCAAGAACAAAATCGCCGGGAACCCCAAAAATATGCCGAACAGAAAGTTGTTTCAGTCGATAGAGCAAATACTGTCCCACAGTGGTTGGCATTGGATTATCCCTCCTTAAAAGCGGCATTGGGAAGCGGGTCCGAACCGGGCGTGTTATCGGTGGTCAATCCGGTGATAGGTTGAGTCACTGGATACGATCAATCGGGATATTCCCGTTCCAGCAATCGACTCAAACGTGGGGCGAGTTATAATCCCCGACCGATCGACAGATAGTCCTCCACATATTCTCGGACAGTATCCTCTAAGGATCGAAATTTTAGCGTCGGTAATACCTGAGTGAGCTTGGTCATCGATGCTTCCGTAAAATACTGATATTGATTTTGGAGGCCCGGGGGCATATCAAAATACTCGATATTTGGCTCGCGCCCAATGGCTGAAAACAATGAATACGCCAGATCGTTCCAACTTCGCGCCCGGCCAGTGCCCAGATTAAATATTCCGTTAATTTTACGCTGGCCCAGTAATTGCCACATCGCTTCGACAACATCTTTGATGTAAATAAAATCGCGCTTTTGTTCCCCGTCGTTATATTCCGATCGATGGGATTTAAACAGTTTTATTTTCCCTGTTTCGTAGATTTCGCGATGCGCTTTGCAAATCACGCTGCGCATATCCCCTTTGTGATATTCATTGGGTCCAAAGACGTTAAAGAATTTCAAACCAACACAGTGATCGATCATTCCATGACGCAATGCGGATAAGTCAAAAAAATGCTTGGAATAGCCATAGCGATTAATCGGTCGCAATGTCGGCAGGATATCATGGGAATCATCAAAGCCCTGGTGGCCCGCACCATAGGTTGCCGCACTACTGGCGTAAATAAATCGAACATTTTTTTTAATGGCCCAATCCGCCAATAGCTGGGTATAGCGGTAATTATTTTCCATGAGATAATCGCTATCCAGCTCGGTGGTAGCCGAACAAGCGCCCATATGAACGATAGCTTCCACGCCCTTCGGTAGGGAATTATCCATTACCATGTCCAAAAAATCATCTTTGTGAAGATAATTATCATAATCTAACGTGACCAAATTTCGCCATTTTTCGGATGTTTTTAGCGTGTCGACGATGATGATATCGGAGATGCCTTCCTGATTTAACCGCCATACAAACGCGCTGCCAATAAATCCCGCTCCACCTGTAACAATAATCATTCAGCGTCCTCCGATTGTTCCATAATTTTTTTGATTAATACTTTATCGACCCGATGACCATCCATATCTAATACTTCGAACTGAGTCCCCCATCCAGTGAATGTGTCGCCGGCACGGGGTACACGATTCAAACAATCCATCATCAGTCCACCCAACGTCGAGTAGCCGCGATCCACACGCTCGATATCCAGATTGAGTGTTTCGTTTAAATCATCCAGCAGTACCGCCCCATCGACCAGCCATGATCCATCCGGCCGCTCAAAAAACTCGCGAGTATCCGGATCCCGGGAATCGGGCAAATCCCCCAAAATGCTTTCGATAAGATCATGGAGTGTAATCCACCCTTCAACCCCACCATGTTCGTTAACCACCACCCCAACATACCGCTTTTCATGTCTAAATTTTTCAAGAATCTTAAGCCCACTCATCGTCTCGGGAATAAATAATGGGGGCGCCACCAAGTCGTTGATATTCGGGAAGTCCGTGTCTTCTAACGCTTTAATGTAATCTTTCACGTACAAGATCCCGACTAATTTTTCGAGATCCCCATCGCATACTAAAAATTTGGAAAAATCCGACTCTACAATTTGACGCCTAATTTTTTCGCTCGGGTCGCTGAGATTAATCCAGCTCAACTGTTGACGATGGATCATCATGTCTTGGGCTCGGCGATCATCAAATCGAAACACGCTCTTGATCATGTCCGATTCTTCCTGTTCGATCACCCCGTGTTGGACACCCTCATCAATCAACAGCTGTACCTCTTCCTCGCTAATCGGCGAGGTCCGTCGAGTGCCCAAGCCCACCCATCTCAAAAATGTCGATGTAATCCATGTCAGTATCCGAATGAGCGGATGGGTAATCGTGGCCATTCCGACTAATACGGGCGCCGCAATCATCGCCACCGGTTCAGGATTGTTCAGTGCGATAGATTTCGGAATTAACTCCCCAAAAATCAGGGATAAAAATGTAATCGCCCCCACCACGGCTAATAATGCCGCCGGCTGGGCCACCGACGGAGCAATCGATTGGCCAATCAACCACTGTGCCAACGATGCCGATAATTCAACACCTCCAAACGCTCCGGCCAGTGTACTTACTGACGTAATGCCAACCTGTACGGTGGATAACAGGCGTTCCGGATGAGCCAAAAGAATCAGCGCGGCCTTGGCCCCGGGATTCCCCCGCTTCGCACGATCCTCTAGCCGTGTTTTTCGGGACGATACCAGTGCAATTTCTCCCATCGAGAACAGTGCATTGCACAACAACAAAAACAGTAACCCAACCATTTCAACCATGCTCGTTATGTTACGGATTCAGCCGCGTACAGCTCCAGCCATCATCGGTCCGATTATACCGAAAGCGATCATGTAATCGAAATTCCCCATCCGACCACAGTTCAATGCGAATCGGGGTCACTTTGTACCCAAACCAATGCGGCGGGCGAGGAATTTCCGACGAGCCAAATTTCGCCTCGTACGCGGCGACACGCGCTTCTAATTCCTGGCGAGAGCCCAATGGCTGACTTTGGTGTGAGGCCCAGGCGCCCAAGCGACTAATCACCGGGCGTCCATTAAAATACGCGTCGGATTCGGACTCTGAAACAATCGAAACATCCCCTGTAATTCGCACCTGGCGACCAACGGATAGCCAATAAAAAGTCAGAGTCGCCCGAGGATTTTGGGCGATCGACTGTCCCTTTGTGGACTGTGAATTCGTGTAAAACACAAATCCATCAGGATGAATCCCCCGAACCAGCACAATCCGACCGTCGGGATAACCATCGAGTCCCAACGTCGACAAACACGCCGCTTCGGGGTAGGGTTCACGGCCCAATTTCCGGACATCGTCCAGCCACTCCTGGACCTGCTGTATCGGGTCACAATCCGGACTTAGTTCCATAGCCGCCGTATCCGGGCCACCGCCAGGCCCACACCCACAACACCAATCACCACTGCCATAGCGCGAATTCCCAACATCCCCGTACGACTCACCGCGCTAAATACAATCCCGACCAACAACACAAACGGGAACTCGTTGATCAACCGCAGCCGGCGAGATGGCACTCGAACCACACCCCGTCGAAGCTGAGCATTCAGCCAATAACACCATCCATGGAACACGGATAGGAGCCCAACAATTGTAAGTTTAACGTGAAACCATGGCATCAGATAGGCTCGACTCATCACCGCCGTGGCGATCCCACACGCGATCGTCAGACCAATGGCCGGGTTCAACACGAATATCTGGATCCGGCGTTCTGCGGTTGTTACCAGACTCACCACATCGTCGTGCGATTGCATTTCGATGGCTTCGGTATGGTAAATCATCATACGCACCCAAAAAAACACCCCCGCAAACCATGACGCCCCAAAAATAATATGAAGGGCCTTCAGTACCACGAAACTCAACGATGCCGTCGCCTTAGTTCGTCATCGATTTCCGACCAGGACACGCCAAGGGCTTGCAACAAAATCGTCAGATGAAACACTAGATCCGACGCCTCAAACACCAGCTCTGATTTCGACTCGTTTTTCGCGGCGATGATTACTTCACCGGCCTCTTCCCCGATCTTCTTCAAAATCCGATCCACCCCGCTAGACACTAAGCTGGACACGTAGGAATCTGAAGATTTCGCGGCAATACGATCACGGATTATTGACTCAAGATCATGAATAAACATGGCTGAATTGTGGCGGGTTCACCTCATTTTGGCAACCATCCGATTTATATCTCGATTGTCATATATCCGTCAGGATACTCAACCAAAACGCTCGATAAATCACGGCCATTCACTCGACGATGTCCGGCTCAAATTAGCCTCAACACCAGTTGCCAAAATGTCGGAGTTGCGGGTATTGTTTTAGGAACTATATTTGGAAGTGCGGTTTACGCCGTCCGGATTAAGTCAAACCACCGTGAGAGGGAAATCATGACACATTGGACCCGCCGTATTTTTGGAATTTGCGCGATGCTCGTTGCACTATCGTCAGCATCATTTGCCGACAACATCGGTTACGTCGATCTTGAGAAAGTGTTTTCCCGATACAAAGACGCCGTAAAACTCCAACAAGAGCTCCAAAAGAAACGGGAAGCATTTCAAAAGGTGTTCGAAGAAAAAAATAAAAAATTAGAAGAAGTACGACGAACCGCTAAGAAAGAACAAGACATTAAAGCGTTTTATGAAAAAACCGAGGCTGAATTAAAGCCAAAGCAGGAAGAGCTCGTAAAAGCTGAGGCCGACGCAAATAAGAAGATGGCGGATAAAATTTTTCAAGTATCCGAAAGTGTGGCCAAAGAGTTCGGAATCGACGTTGTGTTGGATAAACGCGCGATTTTTGCCGGTGGATTTGATCTGACTGAGTCAGTCATCGCCAAACTCAATAAATAGTGAATCTGGGCGACCTAGCCGCCCACCTGGGCGGCACTCTCACCGGTAACCCTCAACACATCGTCACAGGTGTCCGATCACTGGCTAATGCAACCCCAGACACCCTCACATTTGTCCTGTCCAATGCATCTATCGCCGACTCGAACATCCATCGCGCCACCGCCGCGATTGTGCATCGTCCCATCGACGGCATACCTCACCAAATTTGTGTCAAAAATCCACGACGGGCAATGGCCGAAGTCATACAGCTATTTCATCCTGTCGCGGTTACCGAGGGTATTTCCCCCCAAGCGAGCGTTCATCCATCGGCCCGCATTGGCACCAACGTTCTTATATCGCCCGGCTGTGTCATCGGGGAAGACGCCCAGATCGGAAACGGCACCATTATTTATCCGAATGTCACGATCTACCCCCGCGTCATTATCGGGGACCGGGTGATTATCCACGCAGGTTCGGTCATTGGGAGTGATGGGTTTGGGTACTATTTTGATTCGGGCACCTGGGGAAAAATTCCTCATATCGGGCGAGTGGTCATCGGAAACGACGTTGAAATCGGTTCAAATTGCACAATCGACCGCGGGGTATTGGACGACACTCTGATTGGAAATGGGACTAAAATTGACAACCTGTGCCATATTGCCCACAATACCCGAATTGGTGACCACTGTGCGATCGCTGGCCAGTCGGGAACGACTGGGAGCGCGACTCTTGGAAACGGCGTCCAAGTCGGGGGACAAACCGGAATCGCGGATATTACCGTGGGTGATTTTTCCGTCATCGCGGGAAAATCAGGCGTCACACATTCGATTCCACCCCAATCGTTTGTTTCCGGATTTCCAGCCTGGGACCACCGAAAAGAATTAAAAAAAGAAGCATGGGTACGGCATCAGTTTGCCAAACGAAAGGACAAAAAAAATGAGAAAGCTGGGTAGTTTAATCGGAATTTACCTATGTCTATTGGCCACCTCACTGGCCGCAGACCCGACCTTTTATGGTCCCTCTGGACTCATCACAATGCCAACGGCCGAATCCTTGGAGTACCAACAGTTTAACGTCGCCTATGATTTCCGTGGCGCATCGACCACCCAACAGGGCTTTTTTAAATTTAATATGGGGATGTTTAAAAACGTCGAATTAGGAGTAATCGGCGGTGCGGTACCGACCGAAGGGGTCTTTATAAACGTCAAATATTTCCTACTATCCGACGCCAGTCGATACCCCTTAAGTTTTGCCGTTGGACTCCAAAATGCGGCCTCTCAATCGGACACCAGTGTTTACTTAGTCATGAGCAAGAAATTTCAGGGGGGTCTCAACGTTCACGGGGGATTCAATGCCACGTTTTCCACCGAATTGGACCCATCGGTGATGGCCGGCATCGAATATCTGGTCAACGATCACATGTCATTTTTGGCAGATGTGAGCGGAAAACGGCGTCAATACACCTTAAATGGGGGATTGCGGTTTGCGATTTATCCTGATTTAAGCCTGAGGGTCAGTATACTCGACATTGGGCGACAGACCACCGACGGCGGCACATATTACGCGGTCGGGCTCGCATATAATCGGTTCATGTAGCATGACCGCGGGTACCCTAATCGCTCAGCTAAATCAGTGTCAAAATCGCACCATTGTCGTCGTTGGCGATGTAATGCTGGATGAATATCATTGGTGCAAGGTCACACGATTATCCCCAGAAGCGCCCGTTCCCATTTGCTCAGTGGAATCCACGACGCTGGTACCCGGAGGCGCCGCCAACGTCGCGAATAATTTGATCCACCTGGGTGCCACCGTGATGCTGGTGGGGGTCATTGGTGAAGACAGTTCGGGTGACAAGTTGATCCATGCACTGTCAGACAACGGAATCACCACGACCCACATGGTGCGAGTCAAGTCGCGCCCGACAATATTAAAGAGCCGAATTATCGCGCACCATCAACATGTGGTTCGAGTCGACCGAGAAGACATATCCCCTATTTCGATAAAAATTCAAAACAAATTAATGGCTACACTGGACCCTTTATGGCAGTCGATGCATGCGCTTGTCATTTCGGACTATCTTAAAGGCACATTACCCGATCGTTTTGTTCAATGGATGATTACCCGCGCCCGAAGTTATCAGATTCCCGTCATCATCGACCCTAAAGGGACATCCTATAAAAAATATAAACATGCCTCAATATTAACCCCCAATTATAGTGAGTTCATTGCGGCGATCGGCAAAACTCCCGAAAACGAGTCCGAAATTTTTAAAGAAGGCAAAAAACTAAAAGACCGTCTCAAACTCGATGCCTTATTAATTACTCGTTCGGAAAAGGGAATGACATTAATCTACAACAATGGAAAATTAGATATCCCCACTCGGGCCAAAGAAGTCTTCGATATTACCGGAGCGGGGGACACGGTCATTGCCACATTATCCCTGGCCACTGCATCGGCAGTCGACTGGTCGTCGAGTGCACAATTGGCCAACGTTGCAGCGGGCATCGTGGTCGGAAAAATGGGGACCTCCACCGTTACCACACACGAAATCAGCGTCGCGATGAGTTCCGATTAGGCGATGGAATCCAAAATCGTTGACCGCCAAACCCTGATCAAGCGCCGCCAAGAATGGGTCGTTTCGGGTAAAACGGTTGTATTTACCAATGGATGCTTCGATATTCTTCATGCCGGACATGTCAGCTATCTGGAGGATGCCAAACAGTTGGGTGATATTTTAATTGTCGGACTCAATTCGGATGCATCGGTCCAACGCCTAAAAGGTCCCCAACGTCCGATCAATTCGGAACATGCCCGAGCCATCGTCATTGCCGGATTGGAAGCGGTCGACGCTGTATGTATTTTCGAGGAGGATACCCCGACCGACTTACTTCGGGCCATCACCCCCAGCATTCACACTAAAGGCGGGGATTATTCCGCCAACTCGTTACCTGAATATCCCGTCGTAATGTCATACGGCGGAACGGTTAAAATTATTCCGTTTCGACCAGGTTTTTCCACCACATCCACCATCGAACGTATTCATAGGCTGGGGTGAACCCAGCGGTATTACCATCGCTCACCTGGGGCGAGTGGGCCGGGGCCTACAGTCGACGTGAAGACTGTCCGAAACCAGTCCATCGTGATACCCTCTATAATTCGTCGTTAACCCCGACGCATATGACACACCAACCAATGGGAGGACACTGTGGGCCAACAATCAATACGTTTTGATATTGAAGTTACATTCCAACGCACTCGCTTTAAAGCGACGTCACCCGCGTTCCCGAATTGCTCTGGAACTGGGAAATCCGAAGAAGAAGCCGTCGATCGACTGACTAACGCGATATCAAAACGCATTGCCGATACGGCAAAACAGGCATTATCCCAAATCAGCCAAGGTGAATGCTTAGCGTCCGAAACTATTTTTGACGACGATGACAAACCCTTAGGAATCCGCCGAAGTTACGAACTCGATTCCACCGTATTTGGGCGACCCACCCGGCCCATCACTCGCTTAAGTTATCCCTCCGCTCCCGATTATTACAAAGTGCCAATTGAACAAGATATCCGACGCATGTTTGGACATTTTGATACGGATTTTATTGGACTTCACGACACCGATCATGATGATGAACCCGGGGCTCACGGACCATCATTTGGGTTTCCAGTGAGTTTGAACTAATGACTCCAACATTATTTGAAATTCGTCACAGCGCCTCCCACGTACTGGCTCAAGCGGTACTGGCGATGTTTCCCGATGCCAAATTGGGTATTGGGCCCGCTATCGACGATGGATTTTATTACGATTTTGATTTACCTCGCACCTTAACCCCTGATGATTTAGCCGAGCTGGAGTCCAAAATGGCGTCCATTATCGCCGAAGGCCAGGAATTTTCAACCTACACTCTTGACCGATCCGCGACGGAGACCCACCTCGCACACGAGAACCAGCCCTATAAACTCGAAATCGTGAACGACCTCAACCTTGACACGTATTCGTTCTACAAGAACGGTCCATTTGTCGATCTTTGCCGAGGCCCCCATGTCCGCACCACAGCAGATATTGGAGCCATTAAACTATTACGAGTATCCGGCGCGTATTGGCGCGGGTCCGAAAAAAACAAAATGCTCCAACGGATATATGGTACCGCGTATCACACTCAAGGCGAACTCGATGCCTACCTCACTCGAATTGAAGAAGCCGCGAAGCGTGACCATCGCGTATTAGGGAAAGAGCTCGATCTGTTTAGTATCCAAGATGATATCGGTCCAGGGCTAATCTTATGGCATCCCAAAGGCGCACGAGTCAGATCCATTATCGAAGATTACTGGAGAAACGCACATTTTAGAGCCGGGTATGACGTGCTTTACACCCCCCACGTTGGGCGATCGAATTTATGGGAAACCAGTGGGCATTTGTCATTTTACAGTGAGAACATGTACGCCAAAATGAGCGTTGACGACGTTGATTATTACGCCAAACCGATGAATTGCCCGTTTCACGTCAAAATCGTACAAAACCGGCAATACTCCTATCGAGATTTGCCATTGCGGTTAGCCGAATTGGGGACGGTTTACCGGTACGAACGAAGCGGTGTATTACACGGATTAATGCGGGTTCGTGGCTTCACCCAAGACGATGCCCACATTGTATGTACGCCCGATCAAGTGGAATCCGAAATCGCCGACGTATTAACCTTGTGTTTTTCGATGTTGGATCGGTTTGGATTTAATAAAGTGAAGGTATTTTTGTCGACGCGTCCTAAAGAAAAGTATGTCGGCGATCTTGATCGGTGGGCCACCTCTGAAACGGCATTAAAAAATGCGATTGAATCCGCCGGACTGCCCTATGAAATCGACGATGGCGGAGGGGCCTTTTACGGACCAAAAATTGATATAAAAATTGAAGATGCCATCGGACGACAGTGGCAATGCTCAACGGTTCAATTTGATTTCAACTTGCCTGAACGGTTTGATATGACCTACGTCGGACCCGACGGCCAACGTCACCGCCCGTACATGATTCACCGGGCACTGCTGGGATCAATCGAACGCTTTTTTGGAATACTTATCGAACACTACGAAGGAAAATTTCCCACCTGGTTGGCACCCGTTCAAATCAAACTATTGAGTGTCGGACAGGACGTCGTCCCGTTTTCCCGCGAGATTCAACGCCGTCTCCTCGAACAGGATATCCGAGTAGTGGTCGATTCCAGTGACGAAAAAATTGGGTACAAAATTCGCCAAGGGTTGAATGAGCGGGTACCGTATTTGGGCGTCATCGGGAAACGAGAAATCGAGGCAGGTACGATTTCAGTACGGGGTCGCGACGGTGACCTCGGACCACTCAACGTCGAACAAGTCGTCGATCTGATTCGAAAGGCGTAAATGAAACGCACCCTACTCGTTACATCGGCACTGCCGTACGCCAACGGGGACATCCATCTGGGCCATTTGGTGGAAACCATTCAAACGGATATATGGGTGAGATTTCAGCGGATGATGGGGCATGACGTCACGTACTTTTGTGCGGACGACGTGCATGGTACCCCGATCACGATCGCCGCCAAAAAAAAGGGGGTTAGTCCTGAGGCCATGGTGGCTGAAATCAGTCAACGCCATCAACGCGATTTTGGGACATATGGGATTCAATTCACCCATTTCTCATCGACTGGCACATCAATAAACCGGGAACTCGCCGAAGATATCTACCTCAAAGCGGTCCATGCCGATGCCATTGAATGCCGATCCATTGAACAGCTCTATTGCCCAAACGACGGCATGTTTTTGCCCGACCGGCTCATCCGGGGGACTTGTCCAAAATGCCATGCGGTCGATCAATACGGTGACTCATGCGAACAATGCTCCGCGGTGTACAATCCATCCGATTTGATCGATTCCCGATGCGCAGAATGCGGAACCCCACCCACCCTAAAATCCAGCGATCATTATTTTTTCAAATTGAGTCACTTTGAAGGAATCATCCAAGAGTGGCTTAAATCTGGGCATGTTCAAGTCGAAGTGGCGAACAAATTAAACGAATGGTTTGCCAACGGTCTGAGAGACTGGGACATTTCTCGGGATGCGCCCTATTATGGGTTTAAGATCCCCAATACCGTCGATAAGTACTTCTACGTGTGGGTCGATGCGCCGATCGGTTATATTGCCGCTACCCACGAGTGGGCCCTGGCCAACGGTATAAGCGGTATCGATATGTGGAAACAGCCATCCGTTGAGATCCACCATTTTATTGGCAAAGACATTTTGTACTTCCACACTCTATTTTGGCCGGCGCTACTTTATGTTGGGGGATATCAGCTTCCTCAACGAGTCAACGTTCATGGATTCCTGACGATTAACGGTCAAAAAATGTCCAAAAGTCGAGGAACATTTATCAATGCGTCGGAATTTGCCGAGCACTTCAATCCCGAATATTTGCGATATTATCTGGCATCGAAGCTAACTCTAAGCATCGATGATATTGATCTGAACTTCGAGGATTTTGGATTCAAAGTCAACGCTGAAATCGTCAACAAAATTGTCAACATTGCCAGTCGACTCGGAGCGATTATCCATAAACACTGTGATGGGCACTTGGGCACCATTCATCCGAGTGGCGACGCGTTAGTCACTGAAATTGCCGACGCGGGCGATCGCATTGCCCGTTTCTACGATGGGGTGGATACCCTAAAAGCAACTCGGGAGATTATGGCCCTCGCGGACAAAGCCAACCAGTATATCGATTTTCAAGCTCCCTGGTCCGTTATAAAAACAGATCCTGACGCCGGACGCGATATCTGTACAACCGGCTTAAACGCACTCAAAATCCTAGCGATTTATCTCAAACCGATCATCCCCTCGATTGTGGCTGGAATTGAATCATTTTTAAACTGTCCGTCCTTAACATGGGAGGATCGCTATACCCGCATCGAACAGTGCAGGATCCAGCCCTATCATCATTTGGCACAACGTATTGACCCAGCAACAATCTCACGGTTTTTAGCAAATCGGATACCCAGTGAAACGGCTGTTTAAGTATTTACAATCCGTATCCACGCATTTGTACCTGTCCATTGGCTCGAGCGTCCTGAATAAAATTTTTGATTTGATGCCGCCTCTATTGACCGGGTGGATCATTGATTCGGTCCGTGGCACACCTCCCCACTGGATCGAGCGCGTCACTGGAACCACGATCCCATTTCGGCTGGCGATTTTTTTGTCGATACTGGCTGTCATTATTTTTGCCCTTGAGAGTTTTTTCCAATGGGGATATCAGTTTGGGTTTATGACTCTGGCCCAACGGGTGCAACATTCCCTTCGCGTCAGGGTATATGCCCACCTGCAAACCCGAGAAATGGCGTTTTTCGAAAATCACCGGTTAGGGGATACATTGGCCATCCTAAACGATGACGTCAATCAATTAGAGCGTTTTTTAAATTCAGGGCTTAATGAACTGATTCAATTGGGGGTCCTGTTTATCGTGTCGGGATCGATACTATTTGCCATCTCCTGGCCCTTAGCGATCGTAGGCGTCCTACCCATCCCATTAATTATCACCGGGAGCATTATCTACCAACGATTGCTGTCACCACGCTATCGACGGGTCCGCGAATCGGTCGGTCAGCTCAATAGTCGACTCGAAAATAATATTTCCGGAATGATGGTTATCCAAAGTTTTACGGCCGAATCGCTCGAAACACAGCGGGTTGAAGCGGCATCCGAACATTACCGTCAAACCAATTTAAAGGCGATCGCCCTCAGTTCGATGTATGTCCCCATCATCCGTATGGGGGTTGTGCTGGGATTTGCCGGGGTGCTTCTTGTCGGAAGCTATTGGGTATTATCTGGAACCGGGACGTTAACGGTTGGGGAACTCGTTCTATTCGCCATGATGACTGAGCGACTCCTATGGCCCATGACCCGACTGGGAAACACATTAGACGATTTTGAACGCGCCAAAGCCAGCGTGGATCGCATTTTCAACGTGATCGATACCCCAAGCTCAATCCAAGACACCCCCGATCCAGTGGATCCAGACCCCATCGTTGGACACATTACATTTTCAAACATCATATTCAATTATCCCAACAGCCGCCCCGTGCTGAATGGGATATCTCTACACATCCCTCATGGAAAAATTATTGGGGTCGCTGGGCGAACCGGATGTGGCAAGTCAACGCTAATCAAGCTCTTAATGCGATTTTATGATCCGACGAGCGGAAGTATCGCCATTGATGGCCATGATATTCGTCAGTTATCGATTCGAAAATTACGGCAATCCATCGCCCTTGTCAGTCAAGACATTTACCTCTTTCACGGCACCATTTATGAAAATATTGCCTATGGCAACGACACGGCGACGCGAGAGGATGTGATTCACGCGGCCACCCAAGCGGAATTCCACCAATTCGTCCAAACACTTCCCAACGGGTATGACACAATTGTGGGAGAGCGCGGCATTCGACTATCTGGCGGGCAGCGTCAACGTCTAAGCATCGCTCGAGCCATTGTTAAACACGCCCCAATCATGATTTTTGATGAAGCGACTAGCTCAGTAGATACCGAAACCGAAAAGGCGATTCAATCCAATTTAAACCGGTTAACAGCGGGTAAGACCGCCGTGATTATTGCGCATCGATTGTCCACCATTCGCAACGCCGATACGATTATCGTCATTGAAAAGGGTCGGATCATTGAACATGGCACCCATGACAGCCTGGTTCTAAACGAATCCGGTGTCTATTCGGATCTTTGGCATACCCAAATCGGATTAGGCACAAATCCTCCCGAATAACGTGTCTATTTCAGGTGCGGCAACGCCAAAAGTATCGTTACCATGGGGCACTTGGCCTCGCGAACAATGACACCCTGCGAAGCCCTTGGAGTGCCCCCCGGAGAGGGTGCCGCGCACCATTGAAGATTTGGAATGACAATAACACCGCTGTTCGCCGGTGTGCAGCGATCCAGGGCCTGAGTCAGGGGACCGAGTTAGACCCACTCCGGTTGAGCGGCTATCCCCATTGCCCGTGATTCATCATTACCCTTGCCAGATCCGAACGGTTCTGAATAAACTTAAAGATTGCTTCTAATCGTCACCGATAACCGATTCAATCGGAAATCGCCACCCCCTTGGAGGACCCATGAAACCATTCACGATTCTAACCTTGGCCCTAATAATTAGCGCTTCGTTAACCCGTGGCGATATCGTCGGAAGCTGCGGCGCCACCAGTTGTCCGATGGTGACGTATCGGCCGATTAGCGCACAACACATTGAATTCGGAATCGGCTATGAAACGATAAACCAAACTCAAGTGTACACCGGAAATTCACCAAATACCGTCGGCGCCATTTCTCAGCCCCATGACGAACTCGAGACCATAAACACTCAGTTTAATATTTCCGCCAAATATGGCTTCTCCGCCGCTTCCCAACTGCGCCTGGAGGTTCCGTTGATCTATCGCACACACTCCCATATTCACACTGAGGATGGCGAAACACACACTGAATCATGGACCCTAAATGGCATCGGTGATTCCAGTCTTTATTGGGATCAAGTGATGTGGGAGGAACCGGAACACAACGCCACCATCGCTCTCACCGGAGGGGTCAAGTTTCCGACGGGGGTGACCGGCCTATCGAATAGTGACGGCGACTCCGCCGAAGTATCCGTGCAACCTGGATCTGGGTCCACCGACTATAGCATCGGCATGTTTTATCAAGCCGATGGTCTGTCCCTTCAAAATTGGGATCGGGACGATACCGCGTTACCGATCCGCACCGGTTTAACCTATTTTTTCAGAGGGATTGGGACCAACGGATGGCAAGTGGGAAATAGTACCATTGCAACACTCGGCACCCATTTCAAATTGAACACGATGCTATCGATCGGAATTGATTCGATACTCAAAGTTCAGGACAAATCATCACCGGGATCAACCGGCGAATCGGTGGAGAATACCGGCGGTACATGGGCATTTTTAGCCCCTCATTTAACCATGACTATTTTTGAGAATCATCGAATCACGACCATGGTTCAATGTCCCGTTTACCAAAATGTAAATGGGATTCAACTCACCGCACCGCTCAATATCCGAATCGATTACGACGTCAAGATTTAACGGATTGTAACATCAAAACCAGCGACTTAACTTCCGATTCAACCGCTCCAGCCAATTGAGGGGTGTTTCATGCGGGACGATCGCGCCCGTTTTTAACCCAAAACTAATCAACCCAAGGGCCGTCCCATAGTCGGCATGAATATGATGCGCGGCGTCAGCTCGTGGAGGCCCCACACGAACAATATGCCCAGTTAATGTAGCGGCAATCGCCTCAAACCCTGCACAGCGGGTGGTGGCCCCGCAACACACAATGTCATACGGGAATTCAGGACGAATTCCTACTTTTTTTACGATGAGCTTGAGTAATTCTTCGACTCGCGAATAAATAATTTTGCACATATATTGGCGCTTAATTTCAATCCACCCCTGTCCCAACGCATTGAGCTCAAATTTGTCACGATACTCGATATTCTGAATATCGAGACTTCCGTATTTAACTTTAACCCGCTCGGCTTCTGGATCAGAAATAGATAGGCACTGAGATAAATCTCGATTAATCGTATTTCCTCCAATCGGAATGGTTCCCGTCGATTGCAAGATATTTCGTTTATAAAAACTGATCGATGTTGATTCCGCGCCAATATCAATTAACAATGCCCCCTCGATCCGTTCCTGTTCGGAAAGGAAAATTTGAGCACTCGCAATGGGCGAATAGACCATTCCCGCCACATGTAAATTCAAGGTTTGAATCACCGACAGTAGGGCGTGAACGTTATCAGAATCGGCTTGAATATAATGGGTGGTCACCTCAAGAGATTCACCGTTAATCCCTACGGGACTCTCCACAACGCGATTGTCCACCCGGTATTCCACTGGAATCGCGTGCAAAATTAGGTTGTCCTGAGTCACAATTGATTTTTTAGACTTATGAACAGCCGCCAAACGATCCTCCTCCGTCAGCCGCTTACCCAACGTTTTAGGGATCATTAACCCGGTACAATAGCCAAACTGAAAATCAAAATTCGGTACGCTAACAATCGCATTTGCAGGTCGGATTCCAATATCGCGTTCGGCGCGTTTTAACGCCCGATCAATCGCGGCGACCAATTCACTTTGCGATGTTATTTTCCCCTTTTCAATCCCGGTGGTATAACTTCGACCGGATCCACGCACCGTAATTTCACTCCCATTGCCAACGTCAGCAATAACTGCGTCAATTTTAGAAAGTCCGATATCAATAGCCAGGACCAGGCGATTATCCCCCACTGTAGCCGACCAACACTTTGCCATCGACCCTAAGGTCAATATACTGAATCGATTTACCTGCTTCCGAATCCGTCGGTTGGTCGTTCACATACCAAATAAACTGTTGAAGATATCCCAATTTTTTGGTGAGGTTGGACTCATTCCCAAGATAGATGGGAATCGAGTGATCTTTAAGTAGGATAATCTCATCAAAACTACAGTCCCGAGATGTCAAAATCATCCCTTTCAGTTCGAGCTGTAAATCGTGATCGGGAAACACGTCGCGAATCGATGAAATAATAGGGCTAAGGACTCGAAGAACCAATGGGTTACAGGCGGTGCCGTAGATGATGGTTGGCGGCAAATCACGAACCGTAATCAGAGCCGATTTTGAAAATTCATCCGACTCATTCTCTTCACGGTCAAGCACCGATCCGTCGGCAGCCACCGTGATCAGCGTGTGCCCACATTTTAATCGCACCCAACTCGGCTTTTCGACGATGGTTAACTCAATCGCATAGGGCCATTTGTAATCCGATCGGACGGCTCTTACTTTGGGTATCCGGGCGACAATATCTCGATTAAGCTGTCCGAACAGGGACACCAAGACAGCGTTACGACCGTGATAATGTCCGGCAATTTTTCGGATATCATCTTGCGTAACATATCGGTTACCCTTAATCGCCAAGGTTCGAAGACCGACAGTGTACCGATAGACCCCCCAGCCGCACGCCGCCAGAATCACGAGCAATAAACACGATGCAATAATTAGGGCACGCCATTTTCGAATCATCACCGCCTATTGTCTCGAAAAATATCGGATTCAAAAAGTGCCATTTTCGATTTCACTCCGAATCGTATCTACAAATCGAATTAGAAATCGAATATTGTGAATACTCAGCAACATGGCGCCCAACATTTCCTTTGCCACCATTAGGTGACGAATATAGGCTCGTGAAAATTGAGAACAGGCCAGGCAGTCGCAGCCTGGATCAAGGGGCGTTGAGTCATCAAAAAACTGCCGATTTTTAATATTACGCCGGTCCCCATTTCCAGCAAAAAACTGTCCATGCCGGGCCAATCGAGTCGGCAATACACAATCGAACATATCGACTCCCTGAGCAATGGCGAACCGAAGATTTTCGGGAAGACCGAGGCCCATGACATACCGGGGACGATGTTCAGGTAACAACGGCACCGTATGGGCGATGATGGCCTCTATCTCCTCAATCGGTTCACCCACGCTCACCCCACCGATGGCATATCCAGGGAAGTCGTACTTCTGCAGTTCGGCCGCACAATAATCGCGTAATTCGCGGTAGCCTGCCCCCTGAACAATGGCAAATAAATGCTGCCCCCTGGCCTTCGATCGCCAATGTTCCACCGCTTGAATTTCCCACGAAATTGTTTTCAACATATCCGACTCTGCCTGATCACGGGAGGATGGGTACCCCGTACAAATATCCAGCGGCATCATAATATCTGAGTTAAATCCGAGTTGAAGATCAATGACCGATTCCGGGGTCATCACGTGCCTCGACCCATCCAGATGCGATGAAAAAGTAACCCCTTGATCGGAAATTTTCCGCATCGCTGCCAATGAAAATACCTGAAACCCGCCCGAATCCGTAAGAATGGGGCGTCTCCAATTCATAAAACCATGCAACCCCCCCAATTGGCGAATGAGGTCAACACCCGGGCGTAGCATTAAATGGTAAGTATTCGATAACAGGATTTGGGCCCCATGAGATTCCACATGCATGGGCAAAACGCCTTTCACTGTTGCCTGAGTTCCAACGGGCATAAACACCGGGGTTTGAATGTCCCCGTGGTTCGTTTGAAGGACACCCGTTCTCGCATTCGACCGAGTGGATCGGGTATTTACTTTAAAATGAGTCATAACAATTCCTCGAGAATAAGCGTCATTATTTCCAGACCGCGCGGGGTCAACTGCAATCGATCCAAATCAGAGGAAAGGTAGGCATTCGCTCTCAATTTCTGGATATTGGGATCATCGTTTGACCAGGGATTATAGCCCAAATTATCCATTATTTCGGAGAATGTGACTCCGCTCATACGACGCAAATTTGCAATTAAATAGTGTTCCTTGAGC
Organism: bacterium; assembly: GCA_010028705.1. GTDB lineage: Bacteria > Margulisbacteria > Marinamargulisbacteria > SXXA01 > SXXA01 > RHAI01. The sequence goes on along the minus strand of RHAI01000001.1, from coordinate 89,619 downwards.
GTCGCACCGTCGATCGGGGTATGGTGGCTCATGACAGGCGGGGTTGGATTGTCGCAATATCGATCCAAACTGGACACCTGCTTGTACGCCATCATGTCAAAAAACGACGCCGCACTCGGCCCAAGTCCGATATACGGCGAGTAGTGCCAGTAGGCTAAATTGTGTTGCGATTCAAATCCTGGCTTACAAAATGCCGATGTTTCGTAATGCCAAAACCCAGCGGCCATCAATCGTTTTTGAATCAGCCGCATCATGTCAACTTGAACGTCATCATTGACAGTCGACATCCCCGTTTTAGCGTACACTGTCCCGGGCTCTATACTTAGCGCATAGGTGGAAATATGCGACGGATTCCATTCAATGGCCCAATCAATGGATCGATTCAAGGCCTCGATGGTTTGATCACGCATGCCAAACATAAAATCCAAATTGACCGACGAAAATCCTGCGGAAGTGACACGTTGTTTCAGGCTAGGAATCGCATGTTGGGTATGATTTCTCCCTAACATGTCCAATTCAACCGGTTCGATCGACTGAATACCTAGACTCAAACGATTGATACCCAATTCGGAATAAACGGCTAATCGCTCCGGCGTTAACGATTCGGGATTAGCCTCAATCGTCCATTCGATACATGGTTCGACGTGAAACCATCGCCGAATCAGCGCCACGAGCCGACGGGTACCGTTCAGAGTTAAGGTTGTCGGTGTACCTCCGCCAAAAAAAACTGACCGCAAAGGGATGGAACCGAATCGCTCGTAATACATGCGGGCTTCCGTTTCCATCGCGGTAAGGTAGCGGGATTCATCGGTTTCATTCCAAATTAATTTATAAAATGCACAATATGGGCACCGCTTGCTGCAGAACGGAATATGCACATATAACGCCACATACGGGCTTCGAATTGAAAACGGATACTTGGGACTATTGAACGGGAATAGAGTTGCCACAATGGGGACAATTCGCCTGGTGTGACGCTACAGATTCACCGCATTTAACGCAAAACAACGTCGCCTTCGGGTCGATCCCCGGTCGTGAGGGAGGCGCGATCAACCGATACAAAAACCAAAGCGCCAGGATGGGAATAATGAGGACGTTAAATATGACGAGGGCCAGGCTCGCAAGTGCAGCGACTCCGGGCGAAAGACGAAAGCGACGCAGGCGAGTGTAGATTAACAACGCCGCAAATGCGCCAAGAGCAAGCCAGACCGTCATGATTGATTACGCGGGAATTGATACCGGAGGCGCGTTTTTGACCATTCGTACAACGGTCCCGGATGAGGTCGATTTAATTTCGGAAAAGTCCATTAACGTTTTGATAAATGTTAGACCCAAGCCAAGGCCAAACAACTCGTTATTCGCTCCATCTTTTTTATCGGAAACCGCATTGTCGGGATCAAAGCCCTTCCCCGAATCACGAACGACAATCTCGAGTTTATCGGAGTGGAGGGTCATCTCAACGTCGATAAATCCATTGACCGAACCATACGCGTGCTGCACGGCATTGGTACACGCTTCGGAAACGGCCACTTTAATATCCTCGATATCATCTAATGAAAACTGCATCCGAGATGCCACTCCCGACACAGCCAACCGTACCACTCCAACAAAATCAGAAATAGCGGGGATTTGAATGCATACCGTTTGAGATGTCATAACCGTCCCTCCCTAGACTGCCAAGGCCTTCGCTGCCTCGTCAAACAGCGATATATTTTTTGAACTTAGACCCGAAATCTCGAATATTTTTCGTACTTGAGGACGATTGCATACGACATTTAAATGCCCATCTGACTTTGACAGCGTTCGGGCCGCGTGCGCAATGGTTCCCAACCCAGTGGAGTCAATATAATGCACATTTTCCAGATCCAAAACCACTTTCGGGGAACCCGATGCGACGATTTCGGTCAACACTTTATGAAGTTTCGGGCAAGTATAAACATCAATTTCCCCGGAAACTTTAACGAATGGCACATCGCCAGCATTCTCGACATTTATGGAAAACTCAATGACCATGGGTATTATTTGCCTCCGCCTGGAATTAAATATTAATGAAGTAAGGAGAAAGTATAGCCGACGTACGATGGAGTAATCAAACGGTAGGCTTCTTAACGGGTAAGAGACATGTTATAACAACAACGTACTTCACAAGTTCCACCTTTTAAGTCAATACGGAGACCAAAAATTTTTCGCTGAATAGAGGATACAATGATAGTAAACAAGGATCGCAAGCTGTATAAGATTGGCCAACTTACTCGGATGTTGGGAATTACCTCCCGAACGTTGCGATACTACGATCAAACCGGTGTACTGCCTCACGTCAAACGCAGTACCGGCGGCATGCGATTATTCGATGACGAAGACCTCGACATTATTCGCCGAGTCCGAAAAATCCAGGCCGAAGGATCCATGTCATTGGAGCAAATTAGGCAGCTATTATACGGAGACCCAGTATCGGCATCGACAGCAATCGTCGTTACCGATGGATTGAGCATCAAGGCGCGGACAGAGTCGCTCCCCGTCCGAGTCATTCCAATCCACTACAGCATCGATGGGCAACCGTTCAACGGCAAAATCGAAGCGCTATGGGCAACGGCCAGGCAGGCGAATAAAGTGCCTAAAATGGAGGGTCCAACCGCCGCCGAAATTGAGAGCATTTACCGAGAATGCATTGATTCAGGATATACTCAAATCTATTCGATTCATTCATCTGGGGCATTTTGTGATGTGGCCGCAAACGCTAAGTTAGCCGCTGAAAAGGTGAAATCTAACCAAATCAACATTTCAGTTCATGATTCCAGGTCAGTCGGCACAGGGTTAGGTGGGTTAGTGTTTCAGGTGGCCCAGGCGATTCTATCCCAGGAACCGTTTGCTCAAGTTGAAAGCCTCATCACCAAACATATTCCAATGGCGAATTATGTGGGCATGTCAACATCAGTGGCCGATTTAGCCATCGGCCTCATGGGCGACAGTGATTCGACGATTAAACAGCGCCAGCTTTTGGATCAATTATTGGCATTTTGCCCGATTTACGTTGTGGACGCTATCACCGGTGCGATCCAAATCAACCACGCATTGAAGTCATCCAGCGACGGGATCGAGCGAATGGCGGATTACGTCGTTCGTGAAATTGAGTTCCGAGGAAAGTACGCCAATCAAATTGCAATATCTCACGCTGGAATGGCCATTGAAGCCGACCAACTAAAGGCACTGATCTACCGTCATATCACCGATATTCCAATCAATATATATGATCAACCTGCCCCGTTATCACCATTTTTTGGGGAACGATCCTTGGGAGCATCCGTTGCCTAAACACACCGGCAAAATAAACTCCTCGACAATCGAAGCACAGGTCTTGGCCCAAGTCTCGTCAAATGCGCGGATTCCGTCCATCGATATCGCCGATCAACTCGGAATAACGGTCGATGAGGTGGAGACTATTCTGCGCAAGTTAGAGGAAAACGGAGTGATCATCCAGTACACAACGGTTGTCGACGAAAAAAAGATGCCTGAACGATCAAGTAAAATCAAGGCACTGATTGAAGTGAGCGTGCGGCCCGAAAAACGCACTGGATTCGAATCGATTGCTAAGAAAATTTCACAATTTAGCAATGTTGTCGATCACTACCTAATGTCCGGCGGATATGATTTCTTGGTGATTGTCGAAGGAAATTCGCTTGAGGAGATTTCGTCCTTTGTGTCAGACAAATTGGCATCAATTGATAATGTTCGTAGCACCGCCACGCGCTTTATTATGAAACGGTACAAAGAAAAGGGAACGATTATTGGCAGAAAGTCGACAGAAGAACGACTGGCTGTTTCACCATAGTCGCAAAATATCAGGCATGAAATCACATTTCTCGACCATCCTAGACGACATCCCCCCTTCTGGCATTCGAAAATTTTTTGATCTCGTCATCGGCGCTAAAGATGTCATTTCACTGGGAGTTGGTGAGCCTGACTTCAAAACTCCGTGGTCAATCCGTGAGGACGCCATTTACTCATTAGAGCAAGGTAAAACGTCCTATACCTCAAATAATGGGCTTCTCGAATGTCGCGAAGCAATCGCTACATATCTAGCGGATCGATTCAATGCATTTTACAACGCCTCCGATGAAATATTGCTCACCTTTGGGGTATCAGAGGCTGTTGATGTTGTTCTAAGAAGTATCATCAATCCGGGAGACGAGGTCATTATCCCCGAACCTAGTTACGTGTGTTACACCCCATTGGTCCAATTGGCCGGGGGGAAAGCGGTGACAGTGGATACCTCCCCAACGGAATTTATACCAGATCCAATGGCCATTGAAGCCGCCATTACACCCCACACAAAAGCGCTCATCTTATGCAGCCCAAGCAATCCAACCGGACGGACGATCCCCAAAGATACACTAGTGGCACTGGGTGAATTAGCCGTTAAATACGATTTTTGGATTATTGCAGACGAAGTCTATGCCGAGCTGACCTACGATCACTCATTTCAGTCAGTGGCATCCCTTCCGGGTATGAAGCCATCGACCATTCTGCTGAATGGCTTTTCTAAGGCATTTGCGATGACGGGCTGGCGATTAGGGTATGTGTGTGCTCCCCCGGCACTCATTGCACGCGCAACAAAAATTCACCAGTACTCGGCGTTATGTGCCCCAATCACCTCACAGTATGCCGCAATTGAAGCGCTTAAAACCTGTCAAAAAGACGTCGCCGACATGCGGGAATCGTACCGCACTCGCCGAAATCTATTTGTGAAACGACTGAACGATATTGGGTTGCCCACGCCTTTACCGGAAGGAGCATTTTACTGTTTCCCAGATATCCGTCCGACAGGCCTAACTTCAGAGGAATTTGCGATCCAACTTTTACACTCCCACCGAGTAGCCGTGGTTCCCGGCAATGTGTTTGGACGTGGTGGCGAAGGCCATATTCGATGCTGTTATGCCACGAGCTTATCAGAACTTAAAGAGGCATTAACTCGGATACAATCGTTTATTAAGTCACTGCGAGCATGAACTGGATCGACATTACGTTGATAGGGATCGTCGGATACAACGCGTTAATTGGCTTTAAACGCGGTTTAATCCGATTGATTATGGATATGGTGGCGTTTTTTCTATCAATCTGGATATCGAGTCATTACGGGCCAATCCTAGCCCAATGGCTCGAGGAATCAATGAAACAAACGCCGCCGACGTCAACGATAATTGGATACATCGGTGTGTGGTTGGCCCTATTTGGGGTATTGTCGCTAATTGGAATGGGGTTAAGTCGTATGCTGCCAGTCATCGGCCTGGGCATCGCCGATCGACTTGGGGGGATTATTTTTGGGACGGTCAAGGGCCTCCTGTTTTGTGTGCCAATTATTATGCCCATTCAATTTTTCAAGCCTGAGATGTTAACTCAATCCATTATGGCTCCCCCACTTGCCCCATTAGTGTCGTCAGTTGGGGCGCACATGTTTTCGACATCACACGACCATTAGTCATCATCGAAATACGGTCCGGAAGTCAGGGGTTGAGGGTTGCAGCGATCTCGGACCTGCGTCAGCAGGTCCTACATCCCCTATTCATTGAAGTGCCGCGATCATAAGTGGAACAACGGTATCAATCGCAATCCTACCCGATTTAAACCCAATATCAATGTCGGACAACGCCAGCAGCTTCCGACCCAAGCCATCGACCGTATGACACCGCTTAAGCTCAGGAAACCCTTTTTGGATTGTATATGGATGCCGCTCCAATAGACTGCCGATATCAGCAAATGACCGGCCATCGCTCATGAGCAAGAGGGTCATCCAATGCGCGTGCAATGTACTAACAACCAGGCCCATTAACTTGACAGGCTCATCGTTATTTTTTTCCAAAGCGTCTAATTCTTCGGCAATCACAGCCAAGTCATTGCGTCTTAATGCTTCGGTCAAGCGAAATATAGACCCAACCTTGCGCCCCATCACCGCCTCTAACTCGGTGAGTCCGACTTGCGATTTTCCGACACCGTATACGGACAGAGTGTCGAGTACTTGCGCTATTTTTCCAGTGTCCGTGCCCACTGCCGCAATTAAGGTGTCGATAACGTCGTCAGAAATCGGCACACCCAACGATCGTGCCTGAGATTCCGTCCACTCCTTAATCTTCGCCCATTCCCATTCCTTGAACGTACTAAATTCATGGACTTTGGCATTTTTTTTGAGGATTTGTGCCAATTTCGTCCGCCCATCGACGGATTTAGTTGATACAACAACCAGCGAATGCTCATTCGGAAGATTTCGACAAATAGTATCAATACATTTGAGAGATTCTGGAGCGCCAGGCTGAGTAAGAAATTGGGGATCTTTCGCCACGATAAGCTTAGTTCCCCCAAGTAATGACATTCCCAATACGCTTTGAATCAATTGCTCATGAGAGGCGCCATCGGGCAATCGATCAACGAATTCATAGTCGGACTGATGGGTCAATTGCTTCAGTTCATTATTGAGCCGGAACATATCATCGCCGGTCAGCCAATGGAGTATCCCCATGCGATGACTAACTCAAATTGTCAGGGACCATTGACGTAGCCACGATCACCCTCTCCCTACACCAACCGATAAAAGCGACGTTTTCCAATGCGAATAATTTGACCACCCGGTACCGGAATCGTGGCAAACATATCACGGACAGGAATATCATCGATCGATATCGCCGACTGCTGAACTAGGCGATAAAATTCCTTCTTGGATGGGACTGCGCCACACCCTACTAGGAGATCCGACAACCGATCCCCGAGGGTACCAGGTAATTCAGGAATATCACTCGGGACATCCCCCTTTGAAAATACTCGATTGAATTCGTCGTTCGCAGCCACAGCCTCTGACTCAGAATGGAATTGAGCCACAACCTCACGCGCCATCGATTCTTTGAGTAACTTCGGATGGGCTGTACCGTCAGTCAGGTGATTCGCAATTTGAAAAATATCATGATCATCACGATCAGTAAGCAACGAAACATATCTCACGATTAGGGAATCCGGAATGGACATCAACTTCCCAAACATGTCGCGTGGAGAATCCAAAATCGCCACATGGTTACCTAAAGACTTGCTCATTTTCTGGACCCCATCGAGACCTTCAAGTATTGGTGTCATCAATATTTTTTGTGGGGCCTGATGGGTATCTCGTTGCAAGTGCCGCCCCATAAGCAAGTTAAATTTTTGATCGGTCCCTCCGATTTCCACGTCGGACCCCAACACTACGGAATCATAGCCCTGAAGCAGGGGGTACATAAATTCGTGAATACTAATTGGGATATTAGCAGCAAAACGTTTTTGAAAATCGTCCCGCTCCATCATTCGTGCAACCGTGTATTTAGCCGATAACTGAATCATGTCTCTGGACGATAAACGATCCAGCCATTCGGAATTAAATACCACTTCGGTTCGGTCTTCACGCAATAGTTTCATCACCTGACGATGATAGGTCAGCGCATTCTCTTTTACCTGATCGCTGGTCAAAATGGGGCGTGTCTCAGACTTGCCAGTCGGATCGCCAATCATTGCGGTAAAATCGCCAATAAGAAACTGAACTGTATGTCCTAGATCTTGCAAATGTCGCAACACTCGCAACACGACAGCATGCCCCAAATGCAAATCGGGTGCGGATGGATCCGCTCCAAACTTGACCTTCACCGGGGTCGGGGAGGCGATGATATCGGTTAGCGCGGTATCCGGAATCGTTTCCGCAATGGCACGGCGTAAAGCATGATGTGACATCCCGCTAGTGTACCCCAAGTTAAGGATGCTGCAAAATCACGACAGTAGCGAATTTAACGGATCGATTAGGAAATGATATAGTGAGATACCCTCACTTTTTTACCTTAGGAGATTGTCCGTGATTTTTCGTTCGAAACACCATATCGGAAAAGTAACTCGTAGCGGCTCCCGATCATCCACAGTGCCACGAAAAACAGCGGTTTCTCAACCGGCTTGGATTAAACAAGTGTTGTACGGACTGACGATTTTAGCGGCCGTGGGCGCCGGGGTACTGATTGTCGCCAGCGTTATCGTGGCTCAAACAACTAAAATATATTCCGCAAATAACATTGTTTTAGCCGAACTTCATCTGGAGGAAAATCGTGAAATTATTCCTCTCGAAAATATTTCCCCACTCATAAAACAAGCGGTTCTGGCTACGGAGGATACTGACTTCTACACGCACCATGGGATCAATATTAAAGGGATGGCACGGGCGGCACTTAAAAACGTCGTCACTCTGAGCTTTTCAGAAGGGGCTTCCACGTTAACCCAACAGCTGGCAAGAAACCTTTTTTTAACCAAAAAAAAGAAACTTAGCCGAAAATTAGCTGAGATAATTTTAGCAATTCAAATTGAACGCAAATACACTAAAAATGAAATTTTAGAGATGTACCTTAACCAGGTGTATTGGGGCCACAACGCGTACGGGATCGAGTCTGCCGCTCAATTGTACTTTGGAAAACACGCAAGAGATCTCAATTTACCTGAATCCGCAATGATTATTGGATTGTTAAAAGGCCCCGAGTTATATAGCCCGTTTCGAAATTATGCATTAGCTAAGCAACGCCAACGCACCGTACTCAATCGAATGGCAAAACTTAAGGTCATTACGCAACAGCAAGCCAACAACGCATTTATCCAAGATTTGCAATTGGCTCAACGAAAGACCTTTCGTTATCGAGCACCGTACTTCACGTCGTACATTGTCAGCCAACTGTATTCCCAATACGGCGAAGAGGCCACGCTCACATCGGGTATGCAAGTGTACACGACCTTGGATTACGAAATGCAAATGATCGCAGAAGATGTCGTCAAAAATTATGTAGCCAAATCGAGGACCCCGTTTTACACCAGTGGCCGCGCGGAGCAAAACTATAATTTCTCCCAAGCATCGTTAATGGCCGTAGATCCGGCTACCGGATACATCAAAGCGTTACAGGGGGGCGCCGATTACAAGGAAAATCAATATAATCGATGTACTCAAGCCAAACGTCAGCCGGGATCAACATTCAAACCCTTTGTATATATCGCGGCATTGGAAAAAGGATTTTCCCCAAACAGTATTGTTCAAGACAGCCCCATTACATTCTCAACATCCCAAGGGCCCTACTCTCCAACCAATTACACCCACACCTACATGGGAAATATTACACTTCGAAAAGCCCTGGAAAATTCTATTAATATTGTTGCCGTTAAAATCAACAATTTAGTGGGGCCCGACACAATTATTCGCCTGGCTCGGGCCATGGGAATTACATCTCCGTTACAGCCATTTTTATCGTTACCCTTAGGCGCTAATGAAGTCACAATGGTCGAAATGGTTACCGCATATTCAGTAATCGCCAATGGAGGCCTTCGAAACGATCCAACGGGGGTAATTAAGATTGAAGACCGAGAAGGCGGGATATTATTTAAACATCAGGTCAATCCCAAACGGGTATTGGATGAAAATATTGCCGCCACTATCGTTGATATGATGAAAGGGGTTGTCCGATATGGGACCGGCCAAAATGCTAATTTACCCCGACCGGTAGCCGGAAAAACAGGTACGACATCCGATTATAAGGATGCCTGGTTTATCGGATTTGTGCCGCAACTTGTCTGTGCGACGTGGGTAGGAAACGACGACAATACCCCCATGAACAAAGTGACCGGGGGGTCCGTTCCCGCCATGATGTGGAGGGATTTTATGAAACAAGCGTTAAAAAATTTGCCCCCCGTTGATTTTGCACGATCAGGTGATATCCCAAGGCGTACGGATGATGATTCCTCCACCGGTAACGCAAGTGAATTACCACAAGATACTGGATCGGCTCCTCCGCCCGACGGCATTGACCCCTCGGGGATTGATTTCAAATCGTTATAAATAACTGCTCTAAGGAGACTTCCATGGTTGAAAACATAGTAATAATTGGATCGGGGCCCGCTGCTCATACTGCGGCTATTTACGCCGGCAGAGCCGAATTACGCCCGCTAGTGTATGAGGGGGAAATGGCTGGCGGCGTGGCCGCTGGAGGACAGCTAACAACGACGACTGAAATTGAAAATTTCCCCGGGTTTCCAGACGGTATCAATGGTCCCGAATTAATGATTCGCATGCGAGAGCAATCCGAGCGATGTGGGGCCCGAATCCTAACAAAAACGGTCACATCCGTAGATCTATCGACTCGTCCATTTGCGATCACTTCAGACAACGGAATTATTCATAGCCACTCACTCATTATCGCAACCGGCGCAACGGCCAAGCGTATGAGAATTCCAGGCGAAGACACCTATTGGCAACGTGGTATTTCGGCATGTGCGGTATGTGACGGGGCCTTACCAATGTTTAGAAATAAACCGTTAGTCGTTGTTGGGGGGGGCGATTCGGCATGCGAGGAGGCCTCGTTTCTCACAAAATTTGCAAGTACCGTGTACTTAGTTGTTCGACGCGATAGTCTTCGTGCTTCAAAAACTATGCAAGAACGCGTAAAGTCGAACCCCAAAATTCAGATCGTTTGGAATCATACCGTGGACCGTGTTGAAGGTGAAAAATTTCTGACAACGGTTCATCTGACACACACGACAACGGGCAATAGCCAATCCATCGACGCCAATGGCCTATTTTATGCCATCGGCCACGTCCCAAACACCGACTTTTTAGACAATCAAATCGAACTCGACGATACGGGCTACATCATAACCACTCCAGGAACCACTAAAACGTCTGTTATCGGCGTTTTTGCAGCCGGAGATGTGCAAGACAAGATATATCGGCAAGCGATTTCTGCGGCAGGTAGCGGCTGTATGGCGGCACTGGACGCGGAACACTATCTCAATTCGAGTCGTCTCCAGAATTAACTACCGGACGGCACTATTTCGGGATATTGTTAACGGGATAAATTAACGGACCGACATCAAACCCGTTCGTTTTAAGAATTTTAAGCGCTTCGGCCGCATCTGACTCCGACAATTTGGGGGTGCGACTTAAGATCCACGCAAATTTTCGGGACCGATCCCCCACAACGCTATATCGATAATCAGTACCTAATCCCAAAATCCAGTAATCCCCCCAAACCGGTCGAAACCCTAAAATCTCGAAAAAGCTTACCCCTAATTTGGCATTCGTCTTCGGATCATCAATCCGTGCAACCCCAATAACTCGCTGCTTTTTGCCCCGAACAGTACATTGATTATCCACCCGCAACGTTCCATCTGGGTTGAGAGAATAGGTGGCTGTTATTTGTTCAGCGGCCGGAGCTTCAAACGCGTTAGGTAATCGTGCAAATTCGTACCAAGTCCCAAGATACCGCTTGATATCAACCTGAGCGACAGTCACGGGATCAGCGGCGACCAGCGGTTGATGTACTACAAGCCATAGCCCGATACCCAATAGAAAACTAATGAACCCTATTCTCATTCTTAAATCCTCCGTTTGATTTATATTTGGTGAAGTACGGTTTCCTCATATCGAGGGATGGCATAACGCGCGATTCCGGTAAACAGAATACGATCTGGGCACACGTATATCCCTTGCAGTAAACTGCGGGCATCTATGTCCAAACCAGAGCCATACGATGAGCCGATCAACCAATCGACAGATGCTTTGACACATGATTCGCGGGCCATATTAAAACAAAAACTTAATACCAGTCTCAAGGATACGATAAGGAATCAACAGAACCGTCATCCAAATCGGTTCGGCGACCGGCGCGGATACGATATCTGCCACGACACGACCATCATCGCCTAATATTTCATTTCCCGATGGCACGTTTAATGCTCTAAATAACTTTTCCGAAACGATACGGCCATGTCCACATTCGACGGATTTTTGAACAGAGTCAATAGGCTCAGCCGATAACATCAGAATCGTTCGGACATCGGTACCTGATAAATTGGGATTATACGACAGGACCCGTGACGCGATGCCTGCGACAATCGCCGAACTTTGACTGGTACCCGTCCAGCTCATTTGAGTCCCCTTCAACCCCAACCCCACAATATCTTTCCCATCGTCGACAAACGCAATATGCTCCCCCACATTTGAAAACGAAGCATGGTTCCCATTTGCATCCAAAGATCCAACCGCGATTACCCCAGCAAATGCGGCGGGGTATTGCCGAAGGCTGCCCCCCTGATTCCCAGCCGCAGAGACCACCAGAGCTCCACGCGACAAGGCATAATCGACCGCATCCTTCAGCACTTGATTGTAAATAAAATATCCCCACCCACACACGATAATTCGTGCCCGATTATCCACCGCAAATCGGATAGCTTCGGCGGCATCGATTTGCGAACCAATGCCCGTCGAATTCACTATTTTTAAGGGCATCAATTTGGCACGAGGATTTAGACCCACGACGCCAAATTTATTTTGATTCCGGGCCGAAATAATTCCTGCCAAATGAGTCCCGTGACCATGAGAGTCTGTAGGTAGTTCATTCGGTGAGACCCAATTTTTACCAGCAATAACATGCCCCTCCAGGTCCGGATTCGATGCATCAACCCCGGTGTCGATAAGCGCCACAATGACATCATGATTGATGGGTAGAGTTAAGATTTCAGCTAATTGTTTTTGGTACAAGTACGACTGGGACTTAAATCCAGGATCATTCGCCATTCCAAACAACTCGACGGGATATGCCGGTTCGGCATACAAAACATCTGGCTCAGATTCAGCCCGGTGTTTCATTAATTCCAAATCAACCGATGGTGGAAACGTCAATATGACCGTCGCCGTAGAGCCCCCAAGCGTCCGAGCCGCTAGAGGATCATTGACCACTTTAATTCCGGTTGCACCCAGCGCCTGAAGACGCGCAACTGATTTTCCGCCTGTTTGAGCGTTAAATCCCAGGTTTACACGTAACTTCACGATCAGGTTTCCGGGAATCCAGTAGGGTTTGGGAAGGGTGAGTCCGGTATACCGTGAGAGCTCGTCTGTTGTTTGACAACTCACGGGGACCTCGGCCGATATTAATACACTTAATGCTAGTGCAAAGATTTTAAATTTAGTGTTCACTGTAGTGCAATTTTAACAGCTTAATTTGAGGAAACAATCATGGACTATTATGTTCACGCCCAACGCCGCTTTGTATCCCATGTTGTCGATGAAATACCGGGAGACAAATCCATATCGCATCGCGCCATTATCCTCGGGTCATTGTGTACGAACACCTCAGTATTTACTGGATTTTTAACAGCATCGGATTGTCTGAATACGTTAGAAATATTCCGTAATCTAGGCGTGTCAATCGAGCGCAGTGGGGATACCGTTACAGTTCATGGGGTCGGCCTCTATGGCCTGAAATCCCCTGGACACCATTTGGACGTGGGCAATTCGGGCACTGGCATCCGTCTAATCACCGGAGTATTAGCTGGACTTCCGTTTGATACAACGATTTCGGGAGACAGCAGTATTCAGAATCGACCTATGAGACGTATCGTGTCGCCGTTACGGGAAATGGGCGCCAAAATCGACGGCCAATCACGTCCAGGAAAGTCCGATATTTACCCGCCATTGACTGTGTTAGCCTCCGACAAACTTCGTGGAATCAACTACACGCTGCCAGTAGCCAGCGCCCAAGTTAAATCGGCTATTTTATTGGCTGGCATGTTTGCCGACAGCCCTACAACCATCCATGAGCCAGAACCATGCCGAGATCATACTGAACGGATGATGTCCGGATTTGGGATGGCACTCACCTCCCATCAAGGCACCGTGACACTAACACCCTCTCACCCCAAAAATCCCAATCCAACCGTCCCGATTCAAATTCCAGCCGATTTTTCATCAGCTGCATTTTTTATGGTGCTCGGTGCAATCGCTACCCCCCTCCGACTTACCAGCATCGGCTTAAACCACACGCGAGATACACTCTTACATGTTTTGATTCGAATGGGCGCTAATATTACTGTCGAAAATCGCGGTGGAGATGACTTCGAACCCTATGGCGATATACTCGTCAGCCCCAGCCAGTTACAAAACACAGAAATTCGTGCGACCGAAATTCCGTTTATCATCGACGAAATTCCAATTCTGGCTGTTGCCGCTATGAATGCCAACGGCACATTGAGAGTCCGCAATGCCACCGAGTTACGGGTAAAAGAATCCGACAGAATTTCAGCCATTGTCTCAATCGTTTCGGCGATGGGTGGGACCATTCGCGAATACGACGACGGATTTGAAATTGATGGCAAGACAGCCATAAAATCCTTTACCGCTGATTCTCGAGGCGACCACCGAATAGCGATGTCAGCCATTATTGGAGCAGTGGCGGCGGGGGTTGATGCGACAATTAAAGACTGTGACTGCATCAACACATCTTTCCCAAATTTTTTCAGCGTACTACACTCTATAACTCAGCCGTAAATTTGTAAGGTCCATAGCCGTTGGCTACGTTCTTAACGGCATAACGCCGAAATCACACAATAGGAGAGTAGAAATGACCCATGTACTACCAGAATTAGGTTACGCGTTCGACGCTCTAGAACCTGCTATAGACGCCAAAACGATGGAGATTCATTATACAAAACATCACCAGGCCTATGTTACTAATTTGAATACAGCGATTGTGGGAACTGAATTTGAATCGATCTCTGTCGACTCCCTCATCAGTCGCCTTGATCGACTACCGGAATCAATCCGCGCCGCCGTTCGAAATAACGGTGGGGGGCACTCTAATCATTCTCTGTTCTGGAAGCAATTATCGCTTAATGGTCCGAAAGCCCCAACGGGCCGTCTCGCATCAGCCATCGACTCCGCATTTGGTAGCTTTGATGCATTCAAAGTGCAATTCGAAGGCGCCGCAAAAACTCGCTTTGGCAGTGGATGGGCGTGGCTATCAGTAACACCAGACGGTGGATTAGTGGTCAGTTCAACGGCCAATCAAGATAGTCCGCTCATGGATGGCAACACCCCACTATTAGGGCTTGATGTGTGGGAGCATGCGTACTACTTACACTATCAAAACCGACGACCCGACTATATCAGTGCATTTTGGAGTATTGTGAACTGGGACGTTATCGAGACCCGTTGGCCATAAAGCAGCCAAAATTCAAAAATCCTCCCCCAATATTTTGATTAATAAGGGGGGGGCTAATCTTTAGCCTGTAGTGACACATTTTACCGTGTTTCTTTAAGACGACGGAGGAAACTCCAGGAAATTATCCCCACTCCGCCCACGACCATTAAACTACATAACACCTGCCCCATCGACAACTGAGCCAAGACGAATCCTTTTTGTATATCCGGCTCGCGAAAATATTCCAGACCGAAGCGAATTACCCCATATCCAACCAAATAAGTACCGAATAATTGTCCTGGAATGAGCCGTTTGGAACGTCGGATTAGCGACAGTAGCGCAAACAATACAACCCCCTCACCCAATGCCTCGTATAATTGCGACGGATGCCGAGCGACATCACCGTTATTCGGAAAAATCATCGCCCACGGGACATCCGCAACACGCCCCACTAATTCACCATTGATGAAGTTGGCCACTCGCCCCAGGCCAATCCCAATTGTGGATACCCATCCCATTACATCCAGAAGCGGCAAAATGGGTATTCGATGCCGCCGAGCAAATAGCCAACTAGCCGCCACCGCCCCCAAGGCGCCACCATGATATGCCATGCCACCTTCCCAGACTGAAATCACGTGGAGGGGATGGGCCAGGTAATATGCGGCGTCATAAAAGACCACGTACCCGATTCGACCGCCTAGCAATATCCCGATAATAAGGTAAGTAGGCAGATCCCAAACGGCATCGTTCGAAAGCCCCAACCCCTGAAGCGAGGGCTTAGCCATCCGAACTCCGGCTAAAATACCAACAATGTAGGCCAGGCCGTACCATCGAATTTGAAACGGACCAAGTGCCAACAGAACGGGGTCAATCTGCGGATAGGCTAACATACCAGTAGATGATATAGTAGCTCGACGATGACGACCATGGACAATTCACGCCATCCAAAACGAGTACCCGTTCGACTGACGCCGATTATCCAGTCGACCGGAAGCAATATACCGTCTCCACCATCCATTACTAGCCACTGGGTATCGGATGAGGTCCCGCCACTAAAGGCTACTCGGACAGTCGGAATCCTAAAAACAATCTCTCAGCAATCAGAACCAGAGGAGCCTACTTTTGCCATTCCGGAATCCAGTCGGCATGATTTAGCCGCGTACGAGGCAAGGGCAAAGCAACAAATCGATTTAAAACTCGAACAGACCCGCCGCGAAGCTACGGAGCGAATAGAAGCTGAGTTAAACGCCTTTCGAAATCAACAAATTTCCCAGTTAGAAATTGAATCCGACTCGATCCGGCAAAAGGCGCATGATGCCGGTGTCCGTGAAGGCCGCCTGGCAGGCGAGGCGGCGTACGCCACTCAAATCAATGCTCTTCTCGAAGCCATAAATAGTGTTACAGAAAACAAGCGAAAATTTCTCGATAATTCCGAACCAGAGATGATTAAATTAGCCTTAAAAGTGGCTGAAAAAATTGTGCAGAAGCAAATAGAGATTGATCCGACCAGTATGCACGCTATCGTTGATCAAGCGATCCGACGGATCACCGACAAAGATAAAGTTATGATCAAAACCGCTCCAGAAGATGCCGATTTGGTCCGGCAATATCGTGACCAAATTTTAGAAAAGATGCCTGACATACGAACACTTGAAATACACGATGACCCTCGCTTGGAACAAGGCAGTATTGTCATCGAAACACGCCTTGGGTTTATTGATTCGTCGATTCACACAAAATTATCAAGTATCGAATCCGCGTTACTCAAAATCTACAACGAATAATCAATGCAGTTTCTGGAAAAATATTTAACCGCCATCGATAGGATTGACCCCATTAAGGTTGTGGGAAAGGTCGTGCAAGTGGTTGGGCTTGTCGTCGAAGCCCAGGTTCAAGGCGTTTTTATCGGTGAATTATGTCATATCGAGATTGACGAAAAGCGAAGTATCCGATCCGAAGTTGTCGGTTTTAAAGAGGAAAAAGTACTGCTCATGCCATTGGGACCGATGAGTGGAATACGCCCCGGCTCACGAATATATGCCACCGGATCCCCGATCCAAGTTAAAGTGGGTCCCAAATTACTCGGCCGGGTATTAAACGGGCTTGGAGAACCCATGGATCGCAAAGGGGATCTCGAATACGAGGACATCTACGAGGTGGATCGAGATCCTCCAGACCCCATTTTACGGCCCAGAATAGATAGCGTATTGAAAGTAGGGGTAAAAGCAATCGATGGCATATTAACATTTGGAAAAGGCCAGCGAATTGGGATATTTGCGGGATCTGGCGTTGGCAAAAGTACTTTAATGGGAATGCTGGCACGAAATTGCGAAGCCGATGTGAATGTGATTAGTCTCGTTGGGGAACGAGGGCGTGAGGTCAAAGACTTTATTGAGGAATCACTCGGTGACGAAGGGCTCAAACGATCCGTGGTTGTCTGCGCCACGTCTGATGTCCCTCCAGTAATCCGTCTTAAAGGGGCAATGATTGGCACCGCAATTGCCGAATATTTTCGGGATCAAGGTAAAAATGTGTTATTTATGATGGATTCAGTTACTCGATTTGCAATGGCACAACGGGAAATCGGTCTGGCGACTGGGGAACCTCCGACAACGAAAGGGTATACGCCAAGCGTGTTTGCCATGTTACCCCGCCTCATGGAGCGAGCGGGAACTTCTGATAAAGGGTCGATTACAGCAATCTATACCGTGCTAGTGGATGGGGGCGACATGGACGAGCCAATTGCCGATGCCGCCCGGGGGATATTAGATGGGCACATGGTACTATCCCGGGATTTAGCCGCAAAAAATCACTACCCATGTATTGACGTCGGGCACAGCGTCAGCCGACTATTTTCAGTCATTGCCGATCCGACCCATAAAAAAGCCGCCGGAAAATTAAGGGAAAATTTGGCCAAATATAACGAAGCCGAAGACCTAATCAATATCGGTGCCTACGTGAAAGGTAGCAATCCCAAAATTGACTACGCTGTAGACAAAATCGAATCCATCAATGCATTTTTAAAGCAGGGCACCGAGGAAAATATTCCGTTTGAAACAACGATACAGACT
Organism: bacterium; assembly: GCA_010028705.1. GTDB lineage: Bacteria > Margulisbacteria > Marinamargulisbacteria > SXXA01 > SXXA01 > RHAI01. Next base: position 71,543 of record RHAI01000001.1, on the reverse strand, counting down.
CTCAATCGTATGTTCACATGAGCAAGGCTCAAAAATCAAAACGATTTCGGTATCAGCTTGAAACGCTCCTTAAAGTTCGATCTATTCGTGAGCGACAAGCTCAGGAAGCATTTCAAAAAGCCGAACAAGCTTACCAAGATGAACTCAAACGTGAGGAAGAACTCAAAGAGTTCGAACGAATAAAATACGAAGAACTGCGCGATATTATGGCTGGAAACACCCCCCTCGCGGATGTCCAGATGATCATGATTCGTAAAGCCCATTTGGAAACTGTGCGTGAACAGGTTCAGCAACAAGAAGAACGAACAAAATCTGCGGAAGCCTTTAAAGAACAAAAACGAAACGAATTAATCGGAGCCGTTAGAAACCGAAAAATAATTGATAAAGATAAAGAAAAAACTCGGGACGCATGGCGAAAAATCATGACGAAAGAGGACAATAAATTCTTGGATGATATTGCAGTTATTGGCTTTGAAAATAAATCTCGTGCCAAACGAGACGAAAACAACACGTTATCATCCTAGCGAAACGCGGCCGGATTCTATACAATACGCCGATCACAATTAAATTTAGGAGTAGCACATTGAATAAGTTCACGCACAAAATTGGCGTTGCACTCGCCATGGTCGGGCTTGTATCAGCAACGACCGTTGCAGGAGTTCGATATAATTTAGATGAATTTGAAAATGCGTCATCACGGGGAGGAGTCGGGGTCATCCAGGCGGGCGGCAGCACATTTTTCAAAGCATCCCTCGGCAAAGATTTTAATATCGGCCCAGTCGAACTTGGCTTAGATTTCAACACATATATTCCCGCGTCAGGTGGGTCGTACTATCCCCCCGATCTTCAATGGATCACATTAAGAACCTTAGGTTACACCCATGAAAATCTAGCGGGAATTAAATACGGCCGGCTTACCAACGTCACGTACGGCTACGGGCTCTTGTTAGATAACTATGATTCCGGACTTGGCGGGGAGTCATCAGAATTTTCGTACAAAAAAGCAGGATTAAAAGGATGGGTGAATACCATGGGTATCCGATTGGATGCCTTCGGTACAGGCAGCAGCGTCGTTGGGGGCCGAATTGCCTATGAGTTACCTGAGGTTACATTTTTTGGGACGCCAATCGTGATCGGTGCGACCGCTGTTCGTGACCAAGACGGTTTATCAAATCAAGTCAATGGTGGAACAGTCACCCGTCCAAGTGCCAGTGGTTATGCTGGGGATATTGGATTGCCGTTCGCCGGTGATTTCCTAGTCGGCTACCTTGAATATGCCAAACTTGATGGCCAAGGCCAGGGATATTCGACCGGGTTAAAGGGAAACGCGATCGACATTTTTAAATATCGGTTTGAATATCGATCCTTGGAATCGGGATTCGTACCGGGCTACTTCAACTCAACCTATGAGGCAACTAGTTTCAATTTCGAGGACAACGCGCCAAAAACAAATACATCGGGATTCTTAGGATCAATGTCCCTTGAGGTGCCATCATTACCATTTCGAGGTGCCCTTCAAACCGAAATTTATTCTGATCGTTCGCTGTTAACGGCCGCCGCCGGATGGAGTAATATCGGGGGAACGACCGGTGTAATCAACTACACAATGCCGTTCCAAAATTCGTCGAACCCTATTCTGGAATCAAGCATTCTCTACAAAACCGGTGGTTTAATGGATTATGTTGTGAATATTAAACGGGTTTATTACGCATCAAATCAATTTACCGAAAGTTATGGGGTAGAAGTCCGTTTCAATCCGAACAAATTGCTTCCTGGAATTTTCTAAAATCGCTAAGATAGGGCTCCAAATTAACAAAGGAGCCCCATTCTATTGGACGAAAAATTTGATGTAATCGTTATTGGATCTGGCCACGCTGGAATTGAAGCCGCTCTTGCCGCTTCAAAACTTGGATGCTCCACACTTATGGCCACCATTAACATTGACCATATTGGCCTAATGCCGTGTAACCCATCCATAGGCGGACCTGCCAAGGGCCAAATTGTGGGTGAAATTGACGCATTAGGCGGCGAAATGGGCGCTGCTGCAGACGCCACGCACATACAGCTCAAAGTGTTAAACCGTTCCAGAGGGCCAGCGGTCCAATGTTTAAGGGCACAATGCGATAAACGAGACTACGCGTCTTACATGAAACAGCGTGTATTTTCGCAGGGAAACCTGGACGTCCAGCAAACAATAATCGACGACTTAATCATCGACGGGTGTACCGTTGTCGGATGCGTCACTGATCTTGGACGGCGACTTTACGCCAGTTGTGTAATTATAACAACGGGAACATTTCTAAACGGAAAAATGTATACGGGCCTCACAGCGACCCCCGGAGGGAGGATAGCTGAAATAAGCGCCACAAAGCTCTCCGAATCATTCTACAATCATCTAGTGACCGGTCGACTTAAAACGGGCACTCCGCCGCGAATAGACGGCCGATCCATCGATTACCAAAAGCTAACTCTCCAGCCAGGGGACAACGAATTTCTTCGGTTCTCATTCCGAACTCAATTTAACAACGCGCATTTAAATCAAGTGTCATGTTATCTGACACGAACAACATCTCAAACACACGATATTATACTAAATAATCTCGACCGGTCTCCAATGTTCACTAAAGCGATTAAGGGCCTAGGTCCACGCTATTGTCCCAGCATCGAGGACAAAGTAGTTCGATTTGCGGACAAAGACAGTCATCAAATTTTTATTGAACCGGAAACACGCCACGGGATTGAAATTTACCCGCAAGGGCTAAATACGTCGTTGCCAGAAGACGTCCAGCTTATGATTCTGCACTCCATGCCAGGCCTAGAAAACGCAAAAATTCTAAAACCTGGATACGCCGTTGAATATGACTTTGTACTACCCAATCAATTGGCCCCAACGCTCGAAACAAGACGTTTAGAGAACCTGTTTCTCGCCGGCCAAATCAACGGTACCTCTGGATACGAAGAAGCTGCCGGACAAGGAATCATCGCTGGAATAAACGCCGGACTAAAGGCATTGGGGAAACCCGCGTTCACTTTATCCCGGGAAAACTCCTATATTGGGACTATGATCGACGATTTAATCACTAAAAACATAACCGAACCTTACCGAATGTTAACCTCTCGATCGGAATACCGAATGCTACTCCGGCAGGATAACGCCACCCATCGACTAGCGCCTCTAGCACACCGAATCGGCATGCTAACCGACAGCGAGTATAAAACCATTGAAACCAAATTTAATCAGATCGATGCCTATAAAAAGACCTGGCGAAAAACCCATGTATCAGCCGATACCCAACGGGAACTGGGTGCGGCGGAAAAAGTAACCATTACGGAGGCGATTAAACGAACCAATGGCGCATTAGCAATACATACCGATTCATCGACGATAGACGATACCGAAGCAAAGCGTACGGCGATTATCGATATCCTGTACGAGGGCTACATCGCAAAACAATCTAAGGAAATCGAGAAAATTCTCACATTTGAAACCACCCCAATCCCACCCGATTTTCCATATGAGACCATCGAGGGGATAAGAAAAGAATCCCGATCTAAACTAATTGATCTACGGCCAAAGACTATCGGAGAGGCCAAAAAACTATCCGGAGTCAACCCTGCAGACATAATGATCTTAATCGCCTACCTCGAGCGAAATAAGCGTAACCGATGACCATCACTAGCATTAGCGCATTCAAGGAACTTTTATACGCTTATAACGAACACACTAACATCTACTCAAAAACGGCCTATACTCATTTAGATTTCCATATTGAGAACTCAATTCGAATATCTAACCACCTCCCGACGGCGTGCAGTAATATCGTCGATATCGGATCCGGGTCCGGACTTCCCGCGATTCCACTATCATTAACAACCCCCACGGTGACCATCACGGCAATCGAATCAAAATCACGCAAGACAAGATTCCTGTCTCACGTGAAACAGACGTTATCGATTGAGAACTTACATATAAAAACTAGTGACATCAATGAGTACTTACGTGCCGCGCCCACTCCAGATTGTTTCACAGCCAAAGCATTTGCACCGTTACACAAAATATTAAATATACTCATTCCAACATTAAAACGAGACACCTGGCTAATCATACCGATTAGCCCAATACAGGCCAGAGAATTAACAATACCTCGACTACAGGAAATTGATTCTTATACGATCATCACCGATGACCGACACACCTATTTAAAACTCCGCCTCGTTTGCCGGAAACTATTACGACGTTAGGCGGGAAATCAACTCATTGAATTCCACTTCTGAGTTATATATAAATGTAATCTTGCCAGACGACTTTCGTCCTCTTATTTCAACTTTCTTAGAGAAGTTACGCGATATCTGCGTTTCAAGCTCACCAAAAAGCAACAGCTGATTTTCCAAATTGGGTTGGCCACGCTTAGCGGAAACAGCGTGTTCGACTTGCCGAACATTAAGTTTTCCACGTTTTATACGATCCACGTAATCCAACATTTCTTCTTCCGTACCCAGTGACAAAAGCGTCCGTGCATGTCCTTCAGAAATCACTCCGCTAGCCACATCATCCTGAACAATCGCGGGCAAATTTAGCAACCTCATTGTATTCGAAACAGCTGACCTACTTCGTCCAAACGCGTCCGCTATCGCCTGATGGGTGTATTCAAACTCATCAACTAGGCGTTGATACGCCCGGGCCACCTCAATAGAATTGAGATCCTGCCGTTCAATATTTTCAATCAAAGCAAGTTGAAGTGACTCCTCGTCACTAACAGTTTTAATTATAGACGGAATTTGCTCAAGACCCACGATCTGACAGGCCCTCAATCGACGTTCGCCAGCAATCAATTCGTACCCGTCACCACTACGCCGAACCAAAATAGGCTGATTTAAACCATGTTTTTTTATTGAAGCAACAAGGGAACTCATCGAATCGTCGTCAAACAATCGACGCGGCTGAAACGGATTTGGAACAATCGCAGTTATAGGCAACGACAATATCGTACGACCCGCACTTAATGTAGTCCTTGGAATCAATGCCTCTAACCCTTTTCCTAACCTTACATTGTCTTTAATCACGCCTATTTACCTCCCGAGCTAAATTTAAGTACGCAATGGCACCCCTAGAATCAGATTTATATAACGAAATCGGTAACCCGTGACTCGGGGCCTCAGACAGCCTAACATTTCGAGGAATAATTGTTTCGTAGATCAAGTCCTTGAAATACGTCCGAACGTTTTCGGCCACCTGCCGATTTAAGGCTGTTCGCTTATCATACATCGTAAGGACTATACCTGAAATTTCCAGACCCGGATTGAACATTTCTTTAACCAGACCTAAGGTGTTTAATAAACTAGCGATACCTTCTAAGGCGAAATATTCGCACTGGACTGGGATCAATGTCCTATCCGCTGCAACCAAGGCATTCAAGGTAATCAAACCGAGGGACGGCGGACAATCCATCACGACATAATCATAATAAGACCTCAATCCAGATATACGGTCACGGAGTACGGTTTCACGTGAATCAAATCCGACCAGCTCGACTTCCGCCCCAGCCAAATCTTTTGTACTTGGAATAATATGCAATTTATCAAATGGGGTCGGATATAGAACCGTCGAAATAGGAGCCTCTGATATTAATAGATCATAAATCCCAGCCTGTATTGTATCGGGACGAAGCCCTAACCCAGAGGTGGCGTTCGATTGAGAATCCAAATCGATTAACAGTACTTTATTCCCAAATTCACTTAGGTAAGACGCAATATTAATAGCGGTCGTCGTTTTGCCGACGCCGCCTTTTTGATTTACCACCGCTAGAACTTTACATGACATCCATCAGAGTATAGACACCGCTGAACGTTACGGCAACAATAAACTAACAATTAAGCAGGCTCGACATTCGAATACACGGCGTATTTAGTGGCCTCCCAAAGTGATTCATAACTGCCCAATTTAAATTGACCTATACGATTAAGATCATTTTTCAAATGTTTCACGTGAGACCGAATCTCATCACAATCACAATATCGATGATCCTTATCAAAAATACCTATTTCACCGCAAAATCGCTCAGTAGCAATCATAATACCGTCGATTATATGTGTCACTTTTTTAATATCTTTTTCATTTTCATTACACAACTCAACCAAATCCGTGTACGTCGACACGACCGCGTTATCACTACCCAAAACTTTAACCAACAACGACCTATCATTGATAAGACCTTCCAATGATCGTAACGTGTCAATCGACGATCGCGGAAACTTCCCACTACTACCTACTGAGACACCACAGAGCTTCAAAAACGTTTCAATATATTCAATCGCGATATCCCACCGGTGATTAATCCGATCAATATACCCATGGACCCGCCGGACCGAGCCGAAAATATTTTCATACTCCTCCCCAAGATCCGAAAAATCGTCGAACAACTCGTCGTAAACACCCAATCCCGACAAATCATAGCGATCCGGCTCGCACACAACACCAAGAAATCCACCCCCGGTCCCACCCGGCCGGCCGACGCCGTCACCATCACCCGACGAATGAGCGCCTAGCCGGTTCCCGTAACAATCTCTCCAACGAAAATAGTCGACAACATTTTGACTAGAATTCATAAATTCAGCCCCGAACCGGTGGGCGACCATATCATCAAACTGCTCAAAAACAGATTTTTTCCTCACGGTGTTAGCTTTTACATCCAAATATCCAGCTTTATCCCTATTCAGACAATACCCAGAATCACTTATCGTCTCCGTTTTATTCACCTTTTCCACTGTTCGTTTGAAACAAATTTCAAATCTCGATAAAAAATGATTGTTATCTGAATTAACGGCGTCGACTTCAAAATTATTTATTCCTAACCTCGAGCTGTTTTCAATCGGAATCTGCTCAAGTTGAGCCAATTGGGACCCACGATGATAATAAACTTCCTCACTGTCACCTACCGGGCGTAATTCGGCACCAACCAGGGGTAAAGGTTTCCTCGCTACCGCTGAATTACCATCGTCCAAAGCCAAATAACTACTATCCATTTCAAACTGATACAACGATCCCAATGGCCCCGATGTACTAACAGAGGTCCCTACGCCTCCGGACCCACCCATCAAGGACGGATCAAAACACTGGACTTCGCAATCATGCAACACCGACCCAACTATTGAATCAGACGTCAAGCTATGATCCTCACCTAATAAATCGAAATCGGATAACCTTAGTTGTGAGGCAAATTCCGACACAGAATGCGGCCTAAACCGAGCTTCAAAATCGCCCCCCTCAATCGTATGTAAATCGTGCCGATCAAACCCTATATCGTCAATCTCAAAAGAATGCAGGCCCCGATTAATTGGATGCCCCCAGTTTTTTTTACCGACAGCGAACTCTCGATTATCTCGACTACGCAGAAAACCAGCGCTCGATAACGAACGCCAAACAGACACGATCGAATCTACTTTATTCAAAAACGACATATCAACCGACGATAATCTATCCAACAACCGGGATGCCGACTCAACCATCGCGGTAGGCGGAGCAAAAAACGAACGAAACGCCATATCCGTAACCACTTTTTTAACATTCAACGGATTATCCACAGCCAACAACGCTCGACACGCCCCCCGGAACCGTGAAAATTGAGACAGAAATCGCTCTGACATAGACTCAAAATTTATCAATCGAACACGAGACGTCGACGAACCCGTAACGTTCCGAATAAAATCGATTTCCGATTGAACGCCACTCAATGGTTGACGGAAATCGGACCCTCCAACAGCTCGACATTCAGATACCCCGCCCATAATTCCCCCCTTAAGAAATTAAATAAATATGACTTTTTCGAGAATCGATTCCCCGAACCAGCCGAAATACATCAGCACCAAGGCCAACGAAATACCCGACTGAAATTTCGCGGTCACCTCCAATTAACGTATTCGTTGAGTAATCAAAATAAAAACGGCTTTGACATCGTGATAGTACCGAAATATATCGCAAACCTGTTCCAGAAAATTCAACCAGCTCTTTACTAAATCCAGTGGAGTGAGGATTCGAGGACACCACCACACACCGACCAAATTTCCGATAAATACCGACTCCCAATCGCACAATATGAGCAATAACTGTTTCGACGTTATATCGATCAACGACGGCCGCCGTAGACTCCATAAAAATACCCCCCGGGAACTATAAATTATTTAAATATGATGAGACCGCTATAATTCCCAGGGGTAATAATTTTAAACATTTTTATACGAACTATCGTTTGGCCTTCATTTTGCGTCCATACTTTTTATATTTATGTTTTCGCATTTTTTTTCGTCGTTTTTTAATCAAACTTCCCATTCAAATTCACCTCCTCGACAAACTGTACCAGCACCCATGGTAGCAACTAACCATTAACCTTGGGTAGATTGAGATTTTACCTTGCAAAATATGCATTGGCCGCCGTTACAGTATACATCACCACAGGCGTCGCATAGAGACATTCCTTGTTCCCTTCTCGCAAAGTTTGATTCCAATATCAATTGCTGTAACGATTTTGGAACAGGTGCAGTCATCACCGAACCGTCGCTTCGAATCGGATCAAAATACCGAATCTTAATTGATTTAATAACATTTTTACCGAACTCGGCGCCGATTCGCTCCAGTAACCTCGGCTTGATAAATTCCGCTTCTGAAATCCAAAGTGAGTTAGTACAACTCAGGTAAAGAACTTTGTCACGAACCCACTCTACGGAAATATCATCCGCCAATTTTCCAGCTAAATCCCGCCATGCCTTTACAATTTGACTGACTAAGTGGTGGTTTCGAGATACCGTACTGACCGCCTTAATCCGTCCAAGCGTATCACCTAGCTTATCCATCAGTACAAACACCCAATTCCATTATAAATCGTTTCCCCGAAAAATCACGAAATTCGTCAGTATTCGTCGAAACGTAAACGATCTGAAACCGCCCCAATAAAAACGGTAGTACGCGATCCTTTAACCGACTGGACACCTCACAGAAGGCGTCATCAATTAATAAAATCATCGGCACCTTGGAAACCATCGATTCAAGACCAGACAAATTTAATAACAATGCAAAAATACGATTAACGCCTCGTGACAAATAACGCACCACCGACTGACCGTCTATAAAAAATTCAATATCATCTCGATGGGCCCCAACGGACGTAAACCCCAACGCGAAATCTTTTTCAAGCCGATGTTCTAGCGCGTGCTTGAATGAATCAACGTCTTGCAAACGATCAATTCCCTTCATTTGGATCACCCCACTCACCGTCAGTAGCCGGTCCCCTAAAATGTCAGATATATAGGGACCTACCCGATCACATAACTCGACGACCATTCTTTCTCTCGCCGAAGTTACGGCCATCGATAGCTCAATAAACCGATCATTATAAAATCGAATAAGAGACCGATTACCGGTTCGTAAACACGCGTTTCGTTGTGACAGAACCCTTTGATACGACTTGTACAAAAACTCGAGTTTACGATCTTTTTTAACCACTATTCGATCAACCATCTTTCGGCGCTCGTCGGCTGAGTCCTGAATTGATCGAATCAGATCAGCCGACCAGTAGGCAGCGCCATGAGGTACCTGGTCCCTCGCTTGACGAACCGATTCACCATCCAGAACTGGAAACTTTGCCCCCCGCCTCGATACCTCTCGGTACAGCCGATGGGAAGTAGACGACTCGAAATCAACCCCCACAACGGCCGAATCAGCCGAGGAAAAACTGGGGAGATCATGTAACGACTCATCCATAATCGTCCCCCCTGAAATACCAAAATAAATGGCCTCTAATAAATTTGTTTTTCCCTGATTGTTTTCCCCACGAATAACTGTGAATTTAGGATCTAACTCTAAAAGCTGCTCGGATAAATTTCTAAAATTTTTAACCCAGATCCGACGCAGCATTTCACCTAGGCAGTTTCCTCCTGAAAGTCATTTGTACGTATCGGCATCACAATGTATACATAATCCTCATCCGCCGCCGAACGAACCACGCACGGCGAGACTCCCTGATTGAATTCCAATCGAATATCATCCGAGCTAATTCCGCGAATCCCATCTAATACCAGTTTAACGTTAAATGCGATTTTCACTTCACCCGCACCACTCAACCGCGAAACATCAATTTCTTCTTTAAAGTCACCTAAACTCGCGGCGTTAGCTTTGATCAATACGCTGGTTTCGCTGAAATTTAATCGAACAACATTATTTGAGGTTGCGGCAATAATCGTGGCTCGATCACACGCGTTTAACAGTGAATGCCGAGACACTGAAAATAAATTATCAGAGTGTTTTGGCATCACTTGCCGGTAATCGGGAAATTGCCCCTTAATTACACGCGACACTAATAAAAACCGTTCGGACTCAAAGGCAATTTGAGACTCAGAAACATTTAATTTAATTGGCGCGTCATCCCCCAAAGTGCCCAAAATTTTAAGTAATTCATTGACTGCTTTATGAGGAACGATTAATGAAAAATCCCCGACGCTGCTTTGGTCGAGAGTATGACGTTTTAACGCCAAGCGATAGCCATCCGTCGCAACGAAATTGATGCTGCCACTCTCAACTTTGACGAAAATCCCATTCAGAAACTGCTTTGTTTCATCAAAGCTAACGGCAAAAATTGTATGCCGAATCAAATCCTGTATCACGGACGCCGACATAGTGAATGAAATACCAGACTCCACGGCGGGGAAAATCGGATAATCTTCAACCGGGGTACACAAAATTTCGAAATCAACCTTATTCGCAACTATCACAATTTTTGAGTTCACATCGACTCGAACATTCAGGGTGTCGGCCTGAATTTTAGACAGAATACTACTAAAAGTCTTCGCCCGAACTAACACCGAACCATCCACCCCAGCAGACTCAACGAACAGGCTAGTTTCGATTCCAATTTCTAGGTCGTTACCTCGAAGTTTTAATCGATTTCCACTGAGCTCTAAATAAAGATTCTCCAAAACGGCCAGTGTAGTCCGTTGAGAAATAGCTCGCTCTACGATTCCGACGGCTTTTTGTAACTGAGATGCAGAACATGAAAATTGCATGGCGTTTCCTCGGCTTAATTCTTGATGATTCATTAATAGCTTTTATAAAGATTAATATATTTATTTTAAATTTAGTATCTAGTAGGGACCTGTTAATATGTTAATAAAGTCTATTTTATTTGGTTATTCAATTAAAAATAGTAAATTGGACTGTAGATAAAAATGCGGAAAAAAATAATAACCATACTGTTATCAACAGTTATCAACAAAAAGTTAGGTAGTTATACGCAGCGTTATCAACGGAATCATTATTCGTCGTTTTTGATATTTGATATTAGCAGATTGATGATACTTTTTGTTTCAGGGTCATTCACTAACAACGTTTTCACTTTGTCACATGCATGCATGACGGTACTATGGTCACGATCTCCAAAATTTTCGCCAATTTTTGGCAGTGACACGTTCGTTAATTCCCTGGCTAAATACATCGCAATTTGCCGCGCGTACGTCAGTTCTCTTGTTCGGCCTTTGGAGCATAGATCGACGTTTGATACGTTAAAGTAATCACATACTTTCCGTTTGATGTGAGTGATTGTGAGCGGTTTATCGTTTTTAATGCCAATCATATCCCGAATGACGTTACTCGCAATTGAAAGGGTAATTTCCGTATTTAGAAGTGACGCATATGCCGAAATTTTAGTCAGGCATCCTTCCATTTCGCGGACGTTTGTCGGAATTTGAGTTGCAATAAAATGAAGGATCTCGTCGGAAATCCGAATGTTATATAACTCAATTTTTTTTCTAAGAATAGCAATTCTAGTTTCAAATTCAGGAGGTTGAATGTCGGCGATTAATCCCCATTCAAAGCGAGTTCTCAGTCGAATTTCAAGTGTTGGAATTTCTTTTGGTGGTCGGTCTGAGGTCAATATTATTTGCTTGTTGTTGCTGTGAAGTTCGTTAAATGTGTGAAAAAATTCCTCCTGAGTTTGTTCCTTCCCAGATAAAAATTGGATATCGTCGACGAGTAACACATCAACGTTTCGGTATTTCGATCTAAAGTTTTCGACTTTTTTATCTTTGATCGAATTAATAAGTTCGTTCGTAAATTTTTCTGATGACACCATAAATAGTTTGAGTTTTGGGTGTTTTTTCTGAATTTCGTTGCCAATCGCGTGGAGCAAATGTGTTTTACCTAGTCCAACAGACCCATAAATAAAGAGGGGGTTGTACGCTTTGGCGGGTGCCTTGGAGACTGCTTCCGATGCCGCATGTGCAAAGCGGTTGTTATGGCCGACAATAAAGTTGTCAAAATTATATTTGGGATTAAACATCCCATTTGGATTTGTAATTACAGGGGGCGGGGTGGTGACCTCAAGTAAATCCATTTGACTGGATTCATTGGTGACCGGGGTAGAATCAATATCGTACATAACGATTACAGGGTAGAATCCGTTTTGTTGAAGTGTGTCACGAACAGATTGTTCACACTTTTCCTTAATCCAATCCATCGAGAAGCGATTTCCAACAGTAATGGTTAAGATATTGTCTTCGAATGATTTTGGAATAGATGATGAGACGAATGTTTGATATCCCGGACCCGATAATGTTTGATTGAGGTTGATCAATATTTTTTCCCAAAGTTCATGCAACATTTCAACAGGTTATCCACAGATTGTGTTTTTGTATATAGGGAGATTTTTATCTAATTGATTTGAGTTTAATTTAATGCCTTATTACGGGTTATTTCGTGTTTTTTTTAATAACAAATATCATAGATTTTCACTAGTTATCTACAAGTTATACACAGGCCTGTGAATTATGTTGATCCATCGTTGTTAAAAAAATTGAGACAATAATACGGATACATTTTGAACTTAAAATGACCTCGCCACATTGACATTTTTTTTAGATAGAATATATACTCTCTCGGCCATGCCGACTGGATTGAATTCTGTATTCTCGACGTTAGGCAAGATGTTCCGGAGATACAGGAGGAACCAGTATAAAAAAGTATTTACTAAATGAAAAAATCAAAGCTCGCACTGTGCGACTGATTGGCGATGATGGTACTCAGCACGGTATTGTCCCAATAGAGAGTGCGATGACAATGGCGAGGGACGGTAATTTAGATTTAATGCTCGTCTCGGAAACCTCTGATCCGCCGGTATGCAAGTTGGTCAACTTTGGTCAATTTAAGTACCAACAGCGAAAAAAAGAAAAACAAGCTCAAAAAAAATCCAAGAGCCATGTTATTAAAGAACTCAAATTGAGCGCCAAAATATCGGAGCACGATTTGATGGTTCGGGTAAATCACGGACGAGAGTTTTTAGAAAAAGGGTTTAAGGTTAAAGTATCCGTATCATTCCGTGGTCGGGAAATTATTCACCCCGAGTTAGGTCGTCAAAACGTGGATAAATTTGTGGACTTGTTGCGTGAGAATGGCACTTTAGAGGGGCAAGTGAGTCAATCAGGTCGGTCCTTAATTGCGTTTTTGAATCCCAAATAAAATTTGAAAGGTTAAAGGTCAGTACTTTATGAAATTAAAAACAAAAAAAGCAGCAGCTAAACGATTCAAAATTACATCTACCGGAAAAGTAGTTCGTAATGTTTCAGGGAGGCGGCATTTATTAGGTCACAAATCGTCCAAACTTAAGCGAAACAAGCGGGGCTTTTTTGCAGTGTCTGATTCAGACATGAACAAAATTAAAGCGTGCTTACCTTACGCTTAGAATATTAGGATAGGAGTTAAAGAGTTATGGTTCGAGTTAAACGAGGTAATGTTGCCCGAAATCGACGAAAAAAAGTTCTCAAGTTTGCAAAAGGATACCGCGGTGGTATTTCAAAATTATATCGTCAGGCCCACCAGGCAGTTCTTCAAGCGATGCGCCACATGTACGTCGATCGTCGTGACAAAAAAGGTGATTTTCGGGCATTGTGGATTTCCCGAATAAACGCCGCGGTTACTGCTGAGGGTATCTCATATTCGCGATTTATTGGTGGTTTGAAACGTAATAATATTGAGATAAATCGAAAGATGTTGTCCGAATTGGCGATTTCCAATCCTGAAACTTTCAGGTCTGTTGTTCAATTAGCATCAAAGTAAATACTGTAAAGGTAATTGTATGATTGAAATGCAATTGGGGGGGCTTGGATTTGATCCTAAAAATATGTCTCCTATTGTATTATTGCGGGATATGGAAGACCGGAATTTTCTACCAATTTGGATCGGCATGTTCGAGGCCGCCGCGATTGCCATGGAACTTCAGGAATTCAAGCCGCCCCGTCCGATGACTCACGATTTGATTACCAAGTTGATTGAGTTGTTTGGTGGTAAAGTCGTAAAAGTGGCGATTAATGACATTCTTGATAATACTTTTTACGCATTTGTAGAAATTTTGTCTAACAGCGGTACCTCGTTAAAAGTCGATGCCCGTCCATCCGATGCAATTGCGATCGCGGTTCGGACAGGTTCGCCGGTGTTTGTATCTGAGTCCGTGATGGCGAAAGCTAAAATGGTCAATGCTGAAAAGGATGAAGAAGAGGCTCAGAAATTCCGCGAATTTATTGACAACATTAAGCCCGACGATTTCTCCAAGTATTTTGATGAACGGTAACTGCGCTTGTAGCTCAGCTGGATAGAGCAACGGACTTCTAATCCGTAGGTCACAAGTTCGAATCTTGTCAGGCGCACCACATTTATTAAAATTGGTTTATTTTTTTCCTCGGTGCTTTTCTCTTTTGTTAAGCTAATAGTCGGGGGAAATGAGTCCGAATTAAATTGGTCGAGTGTATGCCGTACTAGTTGATTTTAATTGATATCTGAAGGATACAAGGGATAACCTTGTTGAATTGTAGTGATTGATTGGCTGGGTTACTGGTGAGTTAGGCTGTGGATCTCCGCTAAACGGTGGACGTCGGTCTTTTTCGTTGTTGGGCCTGTTGCAAAATGGATTATTTTCAGAAATAGCGATGTTGCCAAATGATTCAGATTCGCCGTTTCTTTCTCCACGTGGTGGTGCAGAGCGACATGAGTAGAGCGAAAATGGGGCAGATGGAGCATTTGGCAACAAAGCCGTGATCAACGTGGGATTTGGGTGTGTTAATTTACTTCGGTAATTTCTAATTGGGGTTCCAGGCGGTTTCGTTTTTCAAGTATTTGAAAATGTTCAGCGACCAGTTCAGCCATACTTCGAACTACGTCGTTTTTTTCATATACTCGAACCTGAATTCGGCCAGTAACTAAAACAGGGGCTCCTTTTTTTAATAAAAGATAAGCCGTTTCTGCGTTTTTACCCCAAAGTGACACGGGGATAAAGTCGGTTTCTATTGTGTCGTCAGGGCGTTTATAACCTCGGCTGATTGCCAACGTGAAATAGGCTTTTGATACCCCATCACCTACTTGTTTTAATTCTGGGTCGCGGGTCAGACGGCCCACTAGTGTAGCTTGATTAAAATTAAACGCCATAAATCCTCCCTTATTAATTCGATGAGGATTAAATTAACTACTTATATTTACTACGTCAAGTAAAATATAGATTATATAAACATAAACAAGCGAACAAATTGTTTTATTTTTGGTTCGAGGTGTTTCCAGTGCGTGTCGTCGGTTTCAACCGTGATTACAGCCGATCTGTGGTTGGTAATGTAGCTGTATTCGATGGATAATTTATTTTTTATTTTGAGTGAATTTGCGTCCATTCGAGTGAAACCGTAGACTGCGAGCGATCCGGATTGGGAGTTTGATCGGCTTAATTCATCCGATGTTAGGTCTCTGCGGTGTTTCAATATCCAGCCGTCGTACCGGTCATGAATTCGTATCGCTTCGATGGCCCCAGGGGTTGGTGTGAAGTTTAAATCGTACGTGGTTATTGAAAACGTAGCGATGGATGGCAATATAAAGTAATTAATACTGCTCTGTTTATTATTTGGAGTCGTGACGAAATCACTCGATAGGATCACGGAGTAGAACTGTGTGCGAAACGGAATATCGCTTGCGGTGAGGTGCGTTGCAAGCAGACCGATTATTCCTAAAATATAATTAAACTTTTTTACCATTGTGTTGTGCATCTTTCATTAAGGGGTTATAATCCCAAACGGTTTCTGAGGACAACTCGGGGGCGTAGTTCAGCTGGTTAGAACGCCTGCCTGTCACGCAGGAGGTCGAGGGTTCGAGTCCCTTCGCTCCCGCCATTATTAAAATGGCATTAGTTTAGCTCCCGTTATCCTCTCAAATCCTTCATTGTATTTTCTCACCACCTTTTCGACGACTTCTGAAGGTAGAGGTGGAACAGGATCTGGTTCTGACCAGACATGGTTTAAGTAGTCTCGTACGATTTGTTTGTCGAAGCTTGGTGGCGATTCGTCGAGTTTATAATGCTCTGTCTCCCAATACCGGCTGGAATCCGGAGTCAGTGCTTCGTCGATTAATATAATGGTGTTGTTTAGCCATCCGAATTCAAATTTGGTGTCCGCTAAAATGAGGCCGCTATGGCTCACTTTTTCGTGAGCAAATGTAAATAGGTTAATACTAATTTTCTTCAATTGTGACGCCACATCGTCACCGACTAAATGTGCCATCTCCTCAAATGTAATATTTTCGTCGTGACCCGAATGATTTTTTACTGCCGGAGTAAATAGTGGCTCAGGTAACGGTGATCCAAGTCGCAGTCCCTTGGGTAAGGAAATACCCGCAACGCTTCCTCGTTGTTGATATTCTTGCCATGCTGATCCGGCCATATATCCTCTGACTACGCATTCCACATCAATTGGGATGGTTTTCGCAACAACCATGGATCGATGGCGTAGGTCATTCGAGTAGGGATTCAGCTCCATTGGGAAGTCCATTACGTCAGCCGTTAGCATGTGATTGGGGCAAATTCGTCGAGTCTGTTTAAACCAATATTCAGAAATGGAATTCAGAATCTTACCTTTGTCAGGAATAGTGGTTTCGAGTACATGGTCAAACGCGGACACTCGGTCACTAGTTACAAACAGGTAATAAGGTCCAATATCGTAGACTTCTCGGACCTTACCTTGTCGAAACAGGGGAAACGGCAGTTTGGTTAAGGTTGGCGTGTAATTGAATTCGGTCATGGATTAAATTCCTTTAGTTAGATTGGATGTCGGACGGTGAATCATTCCCTCAATCCAGATATCGGGGCCAATTGATTGACGTCTGATTGTTTGAAATTGTAGGGCACTATTCAGGGTTTGGGTCGAGTTCCCCGAGTAAAATGAATATTTTGATGTACCTCCGATAAGTATTGGAGACTGGATGACGATTAGGCGGTCGACGAGTTGGTGATCTATCGCATCGGACAATAAGGTGGGGCCGCCCTCGAGAAGCACATGATAAATTGAATACGGGTACAATGCCTTTACTACGGCGTCAAAGCGGCCTTTTAACGACGCAAAGGGAAGCTCAATTATGGTTGATTTGGATTTGAGGGCATTTATGGCGTCTATAGGGCAATCGTTCCCTGTAATAACAAATACATCGGCCGGGTCTGTATTTTCAAAGCAACGAGCGTTTAAAGGCACTCTGGCATGGGAGTCGACGATGATCTTTATTAGTCGATTGGGGGATCTAATCCCTCGAATTGTTAATCTTGGATTATCGTTAATAATGGTGTTGACTCCCACCATTATAGCGTCCATTTTATTTCGAAGTTGGTGTACCTTATGAAGCGATGTCGCGCTTGAAATGGGAAAACTTTCCCCGTTATCCAATCCCATTTTTCCATCGAGCGAGCACGCAATTTTTGCGGTCACGTACGGGCGTTGTTGACTAATGTGGGTAAAGAATTCGATATTGGCTTCAGCGGCTTCTTCCACCAACACACCCGAAATCACCTCGATGCCATGGGCTTGAAGTAATTCGGTGGCGGAATTTTTTCTGACCAGGGGATTGGGGTCAATTATGGGAAATATCACTCGCTTAATGCCACTGGCAATGATGGCTGATGTGCACGGGGGATTGTCTCCCCAGTGAGTACAGGGTTCAAGCGTCACAATAATGGTGGAATCCTTGGCGCGATCACCCAATCGATGGAGTATATCGACTTCTGCGTGTGGAGATCCTTTTCCCCGATGGTGTCCAATCCCTAATATAACGCCATCGTTAACCACGGCGGCAACAGCCGCAGGATTTGGACGAGTTTTCCATGCATTTCGTCGCGATATGGCTAATAAATGTTTGAGGGTTTGCGTCTCAAATTCGGTAATCATTCCGCCTCTTCTGCCAGTAGGTCTTTTACAGACTGTGAGATAGCTGATTTTCCATTGTAGCTGACGGACAATGTGTCGGACAGATCGAGGGGGGCGGATGTCTGAGTCGTATCTCCTGGGGATACTGTCTTCGATAGTAGCTGTTGGCTTGTGCCGCCATGCTTTACTGTTACTCTAATTTCTTGCTCGGGCCAATCGGGTGGAACCCCAATAATTATCGTCGCAATATATTTTTTTCCGCCTGGATGGATGTCTATCTGGACCGGAAACCCCTTACTGATCGTAACTTGAACGGCTGAATTGGCGTTAATAGTTACTCCCGGAGTTGGGATTTGTGACATGATTTCACCGGCTGTTGCCGACATCGAAAACGCATCTCCAATAATTTTAATTTTTGTTTTTGGGTTTGGCAGAAGTTGTTGCGCGTCAGTAATTGTTCGCCCAATTAAATCGGGCATTTTTAATTCGGAAGTATATTTTGAAACAGTTAATAGAATGATTCGGTTTTGCTTAACTTGGCGCCCTCCGGGTGGGCGAGTTTCTAAAATGGTACCTTCTGGCACAGTATAGTCGGGTCGATAGGCGGCCACTTTTCCTTGGAGATGGACCGCTTCCAACTGCGATATACCTGAGGTCAGTGATTCGCCTTGAATATTTGGAACGGTAATTTCAGGAATCGAGGTGACATACGATACGTACAGGTAATTTGTGGTAAATGCTAACACTAACCCAATGATCACGGTGGTTATAATGCGTTTTTTGCGATGAAATACATCGAGGATTCGGGAATCAAGCGGTTGGCGTTCATCTGAATCGCGCCCCCGGGCAATCTCGGTACTGATAGGATCAATAATTGGGGAATTGGGAGTCGGTTGTGGAGCTTTAGTTGGTAAAAATGCCGATCTCAGTTCTTGCATAGAGGGGTATCCGTCGCCCGATTTAGACATCAATGCGCAGTCAATAATCATTGGGTAATTGGAAGGAATGAGTTCGTTTGACGGTGAAAAGGGACGATGCCGAACCCCGATTAATGCGCGTGCTCGTGCCAGCTCCCCGGTAAATTCGTAGGGCCATGTATTTGAAAAGAACAGGTAAGTGAGAACTCCAACCGCATGAATGTCATCTTGAATCACTGATGGGTGGCCATTTAATTGGGATTCAGTCAGAAAAATAGCGGATTCGATTTGGCGTATCTCGGAAAGATTGAGGCGTACGATTTCAGCATGAAGCCCTGCATGGATTGTCGACAGCTTTCCCTCTCCGTCAATCACTATCGAATGGAGACTTATTCCCCCATGATATACACCCAGTGATTCAAGGATACAGAGTTGATCGAGCAACTCTTTGGTCCATTGATCTAACATCTGCATTGATATCGATGGGGAATCCCGTAATACAGTGACTAATGGCCGACACGGTTTCTGGACTGAATATATGGCATAAAAGGATTGGCCGTCATAATGAAAATCGATTAATCGCGGGCCGTAGTCACCCGAGGCATTTAACCACCGATTTCCCACGGTGATTAACGCATTGACTGTGCCGGATCCCGTAAATTTGGGATCGTATTGCGTGATAATGACGTCCCCTGTTGGCGAGTTTCCTGCGAAAGAACGGGATATCGAGTCCCTGAAAAGTTCGGATTGAATGGTATAAGTGTCTTTAATCACTCGGAGTGTCAATTTCGTCTCACTGCCGCAACGTACATTTTTTCTGATGTGGCGATCGAAATAATATCGCGTGTGTAATTGATCGCAATGGGGTGTCCTTTTTTGGCGTCCCACGGGACAGAGCCTAGAATTCGGTTGGTGTCGTAGTCCCAAATCGTGAGTACGTTATCAGAGTTCACGAGTCCCACTAATCCGTTTTGCCACCAAACGGAATTCCATTTTTTGTCGGGGTCCAACTCTTTCCATTCCAGATATGTGTCATCCGTTGTGACGTTAAAAGCACGAATCAGGCCATATGGAAGGTTGATTTCGACTAGCAATGGGTAGTGAATTATCCATTGATTTTGGTCTGATTCGGAGTAGTTTATACTCACAAATCGGTTCTTAGGAATGAGTATTTGACTGGGCGATGAGCCTAAAACGTACGTGTCAATCGTTGAATCCCCTGAAGACACACGAATCGTAGTGTTGTCTAGATATGCCAACCGATCACGCGTGATATCCAGCTCCTCCCCGGTGGGCCTCATCTCATGAGTGATGATTGTTTCATCCGACAAGTCCGGAGAAATATAGCTGACATTCGTGCCGTTTTGAGCAAAGAGTCCGCCCCCATTTGGAATTTTATCAAAAATGCGGCACGACTCCGGGTACCGGACCCCGTATAAGAGACACCCGCTCGAGAAATCAAACGCATCGATAGCACCATTGTCGCGCAGCGCAAAAAATATCGGATACTGAAGAAATAATCGGCGATATTTTTCGGACGATATTCCCCAAAGTCGGATTCCAAAGTTTCCATCACGGCATTCGATCGATCCTTGGCCATCGATCATGATCACTCGGTTAAATAGGATATCCAATTGCTGGAGCGGGGGATGTTCGATGGATACTGTCCAGAATTTTTGTCCCGTAATGGAATACTTTGTGAGGGTATTTTGGGATGTTATCCCGATAAATGACGTGTCGTAGAATTTGCCAGAAACAATTGGCGTTGTAAACAGTACCTCGGATAAATCCGCGACTACAGGTGTGGCTAATGTCAGACACCATACTGAGATCAACAGTAAAAAACGTCGCTTATCGACGTTTTTTTGTAATACCTTGTTTACTCTTGAGATTGCGTCGAATATCAATTTGCTTCTCTTCTGATCGCTTTAAAAACGATGTGATTCGATCTTCGAACGCCGCATTTTTTGTTTTTTTAGCCATAAACAAGCCGGCTTCTTCTTCAAAATCAGGCTTCGAACGTTTCATCGAAAGCTCAAGCTTATTTTTTTGATTTCTGGCCATGACCTTAACGGACACTTTATCCCCAACATTTACAAAATTTGATATGTCAGTGACATATTCGTTGGCAATTTCTGAAATATGAACGAGCCCTTCTTCTCCATCCTCAAGTTTGACGAAGGCCCCAAACGTGGTGATATGTGTGACTTCCCCTTCAACAACCGAACCTATTTTTTGATCATCCATAGTGGTGAATATTACTTCCTTTTTGACGTATCTGGAATTACTTTGTAGACAACTTCCCCGGGGTTCACATAGCCCAACCTGTTTTTGGCTTGTAGTTCCCAAAACCCAGGAGTGTCCAACTGAGACAGTTGCCGCTTGTATAGTTGATTGGCGTGGTTTTCAAGCAACAAAATTCGCTCCTGCTCGTCCAACTCACGGCGGAAGGCATTATATCTAAAGATATTATTAATTCCAATGCCGCATATGTAGAAAAATAGGCACGCTGTTACTGTAAAAAATATTTGATTAACCCACCTGCGTTTCATAAATTGCTGATCGAATGTTGTTGAATGCGGATAATCCAGGAAACACAGCACTTGAATCTAACATGTCTTCGATTCGAAGCAGCTGATTGTATTTAGCGATTCGGTCAGTGCGGCAAAGTGACCCGGTTTTGATTTGTCCGGCGTTGGTACCTACCGCCAGGTCCGCAATAAATGTATCTTCAGATTCGCCAGATCGATGCGAAATTACCGCTGTATATTGGGCTTTTTTCGCCATTTCAATGGCGGCAAGTGTTTCCGTTATTGTCCCAATTTGATTAACCTTGATCAATATTGAGTTCGCAATATTTTTATTGATTCCATCGGACAAAATCGACGTGTTTGTAACAAATAAGTCGTCCCCTACTAGCTGAACTCGATTCCCTAGAGTCTGAGTCAGCGATTTCCAGCCGTCCCAATCGGATTCTGCTAACCCATCTTCAATTGAAATAATTGGATATTTACTACATAGCCGGGAATAATAGTCGATGAGCTGGTCCGATGATTGGGTAATTCCCTCTCCCTCAAGATGGTATGCCCCGTTTTTGAAAAATTCCGATGAGGCGACGTCTAAAGCTATATGAATATCCTCACCTGGGCGGTAACCGGCTTTTTCAACAGCCGTTAGGATTAATTGAATCGCTTCTTCGTTATTCGAGAGGGACGGGGCAAATCCGCCTTCGTCGCCCACTGATGTACTGAGCCCTTTCGATTGCAATACTTTTTTAAGGGTGTGAAATATTTCGGCCCCCATTCGAAGTGCATCAGAGAAGGTGTCTGCACCGGTTGGCATGATCATAAATTCTTGAAAATCGACGTTGTTATCGGCATGTTGTCCGCCGTTGAGAATATTCATCATCGGTACAGGTAGGGTGCGTGACAGGGGGCCACCGATATAGGAATATAACGGTAAACCAACGTGGTCGGCGGCGGCTCGGGCCACGGCCATTGATACGCCCAATAGTGCATTCGCACCCAATTTTGATTTTGATTCGGTACCGTCTAAACTAATCATGGTTTCATCGATGTAGAGTTGATCCGTAACATCAAGGCCGATCAGTTCGGGCGCGATAATTTCGTTGACATTGGTAACGGCGGTAGTGACCCCTTTGCCTAAATATTGCGTGGTATCCCCATCTCGAAGTTCGAGCGCTTCCCGTGACCCCGTAGACGCGCCTGATGGCACAATGGCGGACCCCGATGCGCCGCTTTCGGTGAAAACTTCGACTTCGACGGTTGGGTTTCCTCGTGAATCTAAAACCTGACGTGCATAGATATCTGAAATGGTTGACATGTGATTACTCCTTTAATTTTTTAATACGTAGTCGCGAGACGATCGAATGGATTTTATATATGACCGAGTCACCTTGATTGGTTCATCACGGTACTTATCTTCATGGCGAATTCCTTTCGCCTTGTCTTTAATAATGAGCTCATCATAATCCTCGGGATCGTCTTGTTTCGCCCATATTAACGACTGGTATTCGAAAATCTGACCGGTATTTTTCCCTCTCATCTCTATTCCTTTACCAATCGAATCCCAGGTCTCATAAAATCGACCGCTGGGTTTGACTTTGAAGCTGGCGCAATATTCACCGATACACAGAGAAAAATAAGGGATGTTCCAGTGCGCGGGCGGTGCAAATTTATCCTGATACCCTAGTGTCGTATTGATCGCCCATCCGATGGGACGTTTGCCATCTTCCATGGTCAGAAAAACCCATAATCCACGACCATTCGAGTCTGAAACAGATACATCATCTTTTTGATAAACCACTCGCACACGATAGCCGGGCTGTATCATTCGAATTCGTCGACTGGATTGGCTGGGGCGGGTGTAAATTGGGGTAGGATTGGAGGTCAGAACAAAGGAGCTATTGGGTGAGCGAAAATGAGATCCCACTGGATCGGTCCCAATCGGACGCCCTGCCACGGTCGGTATTTCAAGCCCACGAAGCGATGGTGACAACGATTTTGTTCCCCAAAATTTTAGATTGTCAGTCCAGTAGTAGATGTACAAGAAGGGGACCCCTACCCCAGGGGTATTTGAGATTACGCCTCGTAATGGGCCCATGATGCACGCAATAATGACAAGCGCTAGTAGCCACACCCCTCGTTTTGAAAGACGAATTTTCATTGGATCAGATATTACCATCCCAATTCGCTTTGCGTGAATGGGCTTGATTTGACATAGGTTTCTCGCAAGCTATATCCTAGAATACTCTGCTTTTTCAAAGCTTTCCTTTGGAGGGATGGCGGAGTGGTCAATCGCAGCAGACTGTAAATCTGCCGAGCTTAGCTCTACGTTGGTTCAAATCCAGCTCCCTCCACCAACTATTTATGGCTAATTACCCGTCGCACACCGCTGATAATCGATGCATTTTTTGTGACATTATTTCTGGGAAAATAAACACTCCAGGAATTTTTTGGAGTGACGACGACTTTATGGCGTGGTTGGCAATCGATCCGAATACCGAAGGATTTTCGTGTGTTGTCCCCAAAATCCATTTTGGTAGCGATGTGTTGAAGATGCCCGATGAGGTGCTCCAACGGTTTATTTTGGCCTCGAAAACGGTCGCGGGTATTCTTGAAAATTATTTTGACGACGTGGGCCGCGTTGGATTGATTATGGAGGGTACCGGGGTTGATCACGCTCACATTAAATTGGTGCCCATGCATGGGACTGAACATTTAGAAAATGGCAGTTGGCGCCAGCAACTCAGTGGCAAACAGTTTTGGTTTGAACGATACGAGGGGTGGATTTGTTCGGGGAGTGGACCAATGGGCGATATCACGGCGCTCACCCAATTGGCCGAAAATATTCGCGTATCCGTCGCTCCGTCTCTAGGCGGAACAGTGCGCCAATAGTTCGGTGTGGGTAATCCGACTGACTCGCCGGGTGATCGGATCAATCACCACCAAATGGGCCCATTGATTAATAATCAATTGAAGCGGCGTCGGGGATTGTTTTATCGACCCGATGACTCGATCGATGGGCGCCATAATTCCGATCGTTAGTCGGACGGGCGCATGGTACGGTTCTCCCGGTCGCCGATATAACGATTGCATTGGCAATCCAGTCATAATGTCACTGGCGTTGCCTTGCATGACGCTGTGTTTTCCTGTGATGTTGTGGGTCACTTTACTCCCACTTCCAAAGGCGGTTGGATTGATGGTTGAAAAAAGGTACTGACTGTTGATCCAGTGGGCGACAACAACAGCCGAATCCAGAAGGCTCACTAATATGCGGCCATCGAGGTCAGAGTGCCAATTGTAGGACTGCAAAAATGACCGGCCGCCAAGGTCGAGATCTCGCGTGAGCTCACGATCGCCGACAATAATAGAGGCATTTCCGGATAACCCCCATTCCGGTCTGATTTGCGCCCAGTCCACACTGAGTTTAATCGCCAAACGTGTTGCAAGGCGGACGTCGGTGGGGTGCCCCAGTTGAGTCAGTCGTCGATGGGCGCATATGGATTGTATGGCGGGTAAATGGGACTTAAATCGTTCAAGAATAGCCTGCTGGATTCCGTTTGGAGGTAGGAGGCTGTCGTCGAATAATGAGATGTGATCAGTTGTTGTGTTGTGCAGTGCCGCCATAAATAATGTGCTGTCAGGGATCGAGATATCCCGTGAATGAAGCGCCTGTCGTACATCGGGGGAATTGAGGAGTTGTGCAAGAACACGGGCATTTCGGTCGCCGGGTTGCCCGCCACATGCGCCACAATCGAGGGCTGTGGCGAAGGCATTGTTCTGAGTCGAACTGCCATGGCCGCAAATAAGTATGATTGGGGCAAAGTTGTCCGTTAATCCCATCGTCCTCAACGCACCTTCGGTGTAGCGAATTTGATCCTCTAACGGAATCGCTGTTAATGCATCCAATACTGATGGCAATCGGGGGGTAGCGTGTATTTTTTGAGGGGTCGCCATGTGGGCCACGGCGGGAAATAATGTTCGTATCGCCATAGCGATCCCTAAACTTCCACCGACTATTTCGACTAATGCAAAGGGAGCGGAAAATGTATATTTGAGTGTTCGATACAAATACCGAATTCCGCGTTGAATCATATGCCATGATTTTAAACTATGGGCCAGCCAGGTTGATGCGGGGCGTCGATCGTGGATGCGATATTCCGGGCGCATTATGACTGGGCATGACGGGTGGGTCTCGAGTGACAAATGGTCGGAAATTTGAATCGGAATATTAAAAAAACCGGCGATCCCAAACGTCTGATACGGCCCCGCTGACTCGATCGCTCGGCGAATAGGTTCTGAGCGAACATCAATACAGAATGCCATTTGTAGGTCGGGTGATTCACTGGGCGATGGGTGGTTTATCGCCGATTCCAGGCGTTGGATTAGCGATGGAATATAGTCAGATTCGGCGTCGCGGATGGCCTGATAATTTATAAAATCGGGATTCGGCACTGGCGGCGTGGTGACCCACCGCACGATTTCGGAGTCCTGACCAACGGCCCGAATAATACTTAACCGAATTGCGAGGAAATCGGTTTGGATATCCGTCGGGTGACCCGATGCCCATTGGTCGAGATACCGAACATGCGATGCCCATCCCGGTAGCGATGTGAGCGTGAGTGTCAGTAACTCGGCTCCCTGATCGAGGGTTATCCCCAGTTCATTGATGTGATGCGCGATCAAATCAACGGGATCTTTGTCTAACCATGATCGTAATGTGGGGCATGGTCGGGTGAGTTCCGTATCCCATACGGCCAGTGATTTCCAGGTGTCAAATAGTGTGCGCCGTTTGGATACAATTCCAATTCGAGCCTGGCCCAAATCCATGAGCGATTGACACCATTTTATCGAGATCCGATTCGCAGTGGAGATCGTGTCAGGTAATGGGGTCCTTCCCCATAAATGCTGGGCGTGAACGATGGCCTGATCAAATGGCAAATATTCCAAACCCTGAAGTGGGTTGACCGATACAATCGATTGCAGTGGCCAAAACGGTGAGATGGGCCGCCAAGCGGCCTCGATGATATCACGAATAGTGGCCGAGGAGTTAATCATAGCGGTACATGTTTCTGTCGGAGGTAATCGTGGCGGGGTGAGGCTGACTGAGGTTCAGTATCCAAACGTATAGCCCGGGTAATTTTCGTTTCGTAATCAATGGGCTCAAGGCGATACTTGCCCATAATCCAATTAATACGCTGGCGGCCATGCCATGAACCCAATGAAAGGGTTGGGGTGCCAACAGGTGAAGGGGGCTTAGCGTCGTTTCGACGATCCGGACACTGAATCCGTACATGGCGCCCATCACCACTGCTAGTCCGAACCCAATCGGGGCCAGAGATACACCGTTTCGTTGAATAAATGTCATCATTCCTTGGGTGCCTGCGATTCCGATAACAATGGGGATGACCACCGAAGAATTGATCGGGGCCACTGAAATATGGAGTATCATCATGGCAATGGATGCCGCCGCCATACCACCCACAATTGACGCGATGGCTGACAACGGATGCGGGGTTTCGGGCTTGCTAAGTTTGGGGTACTGCGCGGCGCTCGGAGAATCCAGGAAAAAATAGGCTTTAAACATGCCGTGCCACACCATGTGCGAAATAGCAGCGGGAAATAATCCCAGTCCACATTGGAGTATCATGAACCCCATTTGCCCCATCGTGGAACACGCTAACATGCGCTTGATGTCCGATTGCACTAATTTAAATGCCGTTCCAAACGCGGCGGTCAGTAGCCCGATGATGACCAAAAAATGAAGAATCGTGGGATGTTGAATGACCAACGGCCCAAATCGTGTCAGTAGAACCCCCCCGCCGTTAATGATTCCGGCGTGCATGAGTGCCGAAACGGGGGTTGGGGAATTAAGGGAGCTCAGTAGCCATTTATGAAACGGAATAATAGCGGATTGTGCCAATGCAGCAATGACAATACATCCGATCCCAATGGTCGACATTGGGGTGACCGGCACCGTGTGGATGATGGTCGAAATTCGAACGCTGTGTGCCGAGTGTGTCACTAGGATGAGCCCCAAATATAGTGCCGCCGTGCCTATTCCCAAGCGATAAACGGCCTGGCGTCCCGATTCGATGGCCTGTGGCCACTGGCGAAAATGGGTCATTAGCCGAATCAGTATTCCATTAACCAGTGTCCACGTTATGCCAAAAAGCACAACATGATCGGAAACGCTTAAGATGATAACAGACACCAGTAGACCGCTCAGTGACGCTAGAAATCGGGCGTAATGCCGGTCGTATCTTAGGTAACGTGTGGCGAACGCCAGGACAATGGATCCGATAAATCCCACCAGAATCATGATGACGATCGACAGAGAATCAATATGAACTAGAGATGCGATCATAGGGTCTGGGCGGGGTCCTTTCGATGGATAAAGAGTGTAGGACTATGGGATGGACTGAGTCGCTGACCTGGAATCGGTGGTGGTTCCGAATCAGCTGGTCGATCAGGATGAGATGGCTTAATTTTCAAAAGTGGAGGGATTTTAGCAGTAAATCATAGGTTAAGGGAAACTGATGCCGACGTCGTGACGGTACGTGAGCCTTTGTCCCACACGGGTGGGGGGCGTCGTGATGACCCGTTCTAGTTTAAGTTTCACTTGGCGGGGCCATGTTCCGAGTGGCCCAATAGTAATGGAGCCAGGTCTCTGGTGCCGTGGGTTCCTGACAGAGCGCACACGTCGCCCATTGATACGGATATTCTGACGTCACAAGATGGAGGCGTTGATGGAGATTCCGTGGTCGATGAAGTAGGGTCGCGGTATCGAGCATCAGGTCGTTGTAAGAGATTAAGCATGCTACTTTCGCTCTGATCATAAAGGCTTCCGTCTCGACGGGCGACCATCCCATGGCCGACATCGAGGTGATCATTCTCCCCAAGTTGACTCAGTTGAGCCATCAGTTGATTGCGTTGGGCGGTGACCACCTCGAGTCCGATCATTGGAACTTCGGCGACCTGGGGCGCCATGATGGGGATAGGTGGTTCAAGAATAGCTTGACCGAGTGCATTGGGGTGGAGTTGTTCCAACGGTAATAAATACCAAATCCCTCCGAGGGTGGCGATCCCCAGAACGCTTATGCTCCCGATCAGGAGCCAGAGTTGTAGCAATAGTTTGGGATCCAGTTGATACAGAGTTTTGAGGACGTCTAAGTTGCCTTTGGACGCGGCTTTCGTGGCGGGAGTCCAGCCGTTGTTGTCGAGTTGGGTGAGTAACGCAGGATCGAGGTTGTGGAGTGTGATGAGGACGTCTAAGTTGCCTAATGTCGCGGCGATAGTGGCTGGTGTATGGCCGCTACGATCCGATTGTATGAGTACTTCTGGATTGAGCTCGTAAATAGTGGAGATGACGTCTAATTGGCCTGATTTGGCGGCGACAGTGGCTGGATTATGTCCGCTATCATCCGATTGGTTGAGCAAGTCTTTGTTAAGTCGGTAGAGAGTTTTGATGATGCCTAATTTTTTTGATTTGGCGGCGACAGTGGCAGGTGTTCGGCCATTTTTGTCGAATTGGGTCAGGTATTCTGGATTCAGTTTATGCAGGGTGATAATTGCGAATGAACGCCCCAATTCGGCAGCTCTTGTCGCAGACGTTGCGCCGTGATTATCCCACTGTGAGAGCAATTGGGGATTGAGTGTGTGGAGTGCATTTAATACGTCATCTCTAACGGCCTCACTAGCTGTTGATGCGGCGTTTCGCCCGTTACTGTCGACTTGAGATAATTGTTCAGGATTGAGTTGGTGGATGATTTTAATGACGTTGGCGTTTCCTGTTTTCGCAGCAAGGGTGGCTGGCGTCCAGCCGTGTTTATTACATTGGGTGATCAATTGGGGATTGAGTGTGTGGAGGGTCGTGATGACGTTTGCTTTTCCTTCTCCGGCGGCCGTGGTTGCTGGCGTATCTCCGTGCTTGTTGTATTGATGTAACAGACGAC
This sequence comes from bacterium, assembly GCA_010028705.1. GTDB lineage: Bacteria > Margulisbacteria > Marinamargulisbacteria > SXXA01 > SXXA01 > RHAI01. The sequence goes on along the minus strand of RHAI01000001.1, from coordinate 41,951 downwards.
TATCGAGTTGGTTTAGAGTATTGAGTATGCCTAATTTTCCTTTTCTGGCAGCCGTGGTTGCTGGGGTATGCCCAAATTGGGTCGATTGTTTTAGTAAATCCGGATCCAGGTGATGAAGTGCAATTAGGATGTCTGGATGACCTTCTTGAGCCGCCATTGTGGCGGGAGTCCGCCCTTTTTTGTCAAAGATTCGTAACAAATTTGAGTCGATTTTGGAAATCGTCTGTATGACATCCAAATTTCCTTCGTAAGCGGCTTCTGTCGCGGCGTTTTTTCCATTCTTATTGTGTTGTTTGAGCAAATTGGGATTGAGTTGGTGAAGTGTGAGAACTATTTCCGATTGGCCTAATTTGGCGGCTAATGTAGCCGGAGTCCAACCGTTTTTATCAAATTGGGTGAGTAGTTTCGGATTTATTGAGTAGAGCATTTTAAGTACGTCTGATTGTCCTGAGATGGCGGCTATTGTGGCGGGAGTTCGGCCGTAATTATCAAATTGGGTGAGCAATTTAGGGTCAAGTAGATGAATTGTTTTAAGTACATCTGATTGGCCCGATTTGGCGGCCATTGTGGCGGGAGTCAATCCCTTTTTGTCAGTCTGATTTAAGCCTCTGGGGTCGAGGTGATACAGCCTGATGAGATCATCGGATCGGCCGTATTTTGCGGCCATTGTGGCAGCTGTTGTGTCGCCGTTAACTAATTGACTTATTAAATCAGGCGCAAGTGTTGGAAAAATCGGCCGGGCGGTATTGCCGGATTGATCCGGAGGGAGTGACCAGCGAATATTTGATCGAGTAAGTTGCTCGAGTTGTGTCCATGAGTCCATGGCGATGGGGTCTTGATGGCGACTAACTGGGGTAGGAATCGGGCATACGGGGAGTGAATTATCCGTCCGTCGGGGGGATGTTGTATTGTAAGCTACTTGGGTAATCATCGGGTTGGCGCCGTTAAATATATTCATTGGGGACAGACTCCTGGGCGAATGGAATAAAGTCTAGTGGCGATGGGATTCGGCCACTCCATTCAATCGGCTCAAATTATTATCGAAATTTTGGGCGAAAAAATTTCAATTAAAATGCCAAGGCAGTGGAATGATCGGCGATCGGTCACGTCACAAGTCGTAATCGGGGGCGGCACGAGGTTCTCCCCTGATCGGTTGTTATTGAATTTAAAATTGTGTTTCACGAGAACATCCGATTAAATGGGTACGTGAAAGCCTTATTGATTGCGACGTTTGCGGGGGGATGTTTTTGGTGTATGCAGTCACCGTATGATCATATTCCAGGCGTTGTAAACACAACGGTAGGGTATATGGGCGGTAGTGTAATCCGACCAACATACGACCAAGTCAGTACCGGTCGAACCGGACATTATGAAGTAATTCAGGTTGAATATGACCCGTCGAGGGTAAGCTATAACGCGTTATTAGATGTGTACTGGAAAAATGTTGATCCGACGGATCAGTATGGGCAGTTTGCCGATTTAGGCCCTCAATATCGACCTGTCATTTTTTATCACAGCCCTGAGCAACGTCTCGCGGCGGCTGCGTCGAAAGAAGCGTTGGCGGCCAGTCGAAAATTTGAAAAACCGATTGTTGTTACCATTAAACCGGCCGCGACATTTTATCCAGCTGAAGATTATCATCAACAGTATTACCGCAAACAACCCATCCATTATGAGCGATACAAAGTAGGGTCCGGTCGCGCCGGATTTATTCAAAAAAAATGGGGTCCGAAGTAATGGTCGGGTGCCGCGCATCGCGATCCCCAGTGCACGATTACACGTAGGGGCGGATTGACGGAGTCAATCGCACGGCAGGGTGACACCGACGACCGGAGTCGTACGGGCGGTTGTCGAGGACGGTATGCGGACATACAACTCGGCGATTCGTCAGAAGGCCCTAACGCCTACCGATATCCCGAACGATACGACGGGCGATTCACGATGTACTGAATGCCGACAGATTCATATCGCATCACCCTCCAAGTGTAGTATTATGGAACGATTTTTGGCCGTTTTGATTGGCACCCAATGTGCCGCGTAACTCCTGTCGTTTTAGCGACTTTTCAATTTAAACATGAGGTGTATCCATGATCGGTAACGATAAACTGACGATTAAGGCGCAGGAAGCCATTCAAAACGCTCAGGAATTGGCCATCGCCCATACCAATCAAGAACTAACGGATGTGCATTTATTGGCCGGATTGGTATCGGATCGTTCGTCATTAGCAACGGAATTGGTCCAGAAAACTGGGGTGTCACCCGATTACGTCTTAAAATTGTCGATGGACGCGATTAGTCGATTACCCAAAGTCACTGGGGGCCATACTCCTTACCTATCTTCTCATCTCACAACCATCATGCAACTGGCTAAAACCACCGCGTCGTCGATGGGTGATGAATATGTCAGTTGCGATCATTTGCTGGTGGCGGTTGCCGATCATCCGTCTGCGGCGGGGCGGTTATTGTCGGATGCGGGGGCCTCTCCCCGGGCGATTAAAGAATCCTTAACGCAGATTCGCGGGTCGATGCGAGTCGATGGTCCGGATCCCGATGCCCGGTTCAATGCGTCTAAAAAATTTACCATTGATTTGGTCGACCGGGCCGCTCAGGGAAAGTTGGATCCTGTGATTGGCCGTGATGATGAGATTCGTCGCGTTATTCAAGTGTTATGCCGCCGCACAAAAAACAATCCTGTACTTATCGGAGAACCGGGAGTGGGTAAAACGGCGATTGTCGAAGGGTTGGCCCAACGCATTGTGTCGGGCGATATTCCCGAACTATTACGTGGCAAGCGGGTCCTGTCGTTGGACATGGGTGCGCTGATTGCAGGTGCCAAATATCGGGGCGAGTTTGAAGAGCGGCTTAAGGGATTGCTGACGGAAGTGCAGGGGAAAGATGACGTCATCTTGTTTATTGATGAACTCCACACCTTGGTCGGCGCGGGGGGGGCTGAGGGGGCCGTTGATGCGGCCAATATGCTTAAACCGGCACTGGCTCGGGGTGAGCTCCGTTGCATCGGTGCTACGACCCTGGATGAATATCGGTCCCACATTGAAAAAGACCCGGCCCTGGAACGTCGGTTTCAACAGACCTATGTGGGAGAGCCGAGTGTTGAAGATACCATCGCAATTTTGCGAGGGCTTAAGGAAAAATACGAAATCCATCACGGGGTAAAAATACATGACGACGCGGTGATTGCGGCGGCCAATCTTTCAAATCGGTACATTAGCGACCGTTTTTTGCCAGACAAAGCCATTGATTTGCTCGATGAAGCCGCCTCCAAATTGCGCATCGAAATTGATTCCATGCCTCAAGAAATTGACGAAGTTACCCGTAAAATACTCCAACTTGAAATTGAACGTCAGGCGGTGAAACGGGACGGCGACGAGCTCGGAAACAGTACCTTGGCTAAAATTGATGCACAGTTGGCCGAATTAAAAGAAAAATCCGCGACGCTGACGGCCCATTGGATGAGCGAAAAAGCGGTGATTCAATCGATTCGAACGGCCAAAAAACAGTTGGAAGATGCGCGATACACAGAACAAATGGAAGAGCGATTGGGAAATTACGAGAAAGTATCTGAAATTCGATTTAAGTTAGTCCCCGAGTTGACCCAAATGATTGATTCGTTGACGCAGCAGCTGGCGGAGGTTCAGTCGACACAGAAAATGTTAAACGAACAAGTTGAAGACGAAGATATCGCGGAGATCGTAGCCAAATGGACCGGCATTCCGGTCTCTCGACTGATTGAAACCGAGAAGGAAAAATTGATTCATGCGGAGGAGCGACTCACGCAGCGAGTGGTGGGGCAGTTGGAGGCGATTGATCGTGTTGCCCATGCCATTCGACGGTCGCGATCGGGATTAGCGGATCCCAATCGACCGATGGGAAGTTTTTTGTTTCTTGGCCCGACCGGCGTTGGGAAAACTGAAACGGCGAAAGCCTTAGCTGAGTTTTTGTTTGATAACGATAAACACCTGGTGCGAATCGATATGTCGGAATACATGGAAAAGCATTCGGTATCTCGATTAATTGGTGCGCCGCCGGGGTATGTGGGCTATGGCGAGGGAGGTCAGCTATCCGAGGCTGTCCGACGTCGTCCTTACAGTGTGGTGTTGCTAGACGAAATCGAAAAGGCGCATCCGGATGTCATCAACCTATTACTTCAGGTATTGGACGACGGTCGCTTAACCGATAGTCAGGGTCGCACCGTCGATTTTAAACATACTATCGTAATTATGACGTCGAACATTGGCAGTCATATTCTACACGCCGAGTCGGATCCCGATCGACGCGATCATCAGTTGATGTCAGCGCTCAAACAAGTGTTTCGACCCGAATTTTTAAATCGAATTGATGATATCGTGTCGTTTCATCCGCTTTCCAACGACGATTTGGAAAAAATAGTACATATTCAATTGGCGCATTTGTCCGATCGGTTGGCCGCCAGAGGGTATTCGTTTCACGTGACACCGTCGGCCATTCAGTATCTCGCACTGGCAGGTTTTGATCCAGAATTTGGGGCTCGACCAATGAAGCGATTAATCGTCCAAACCATCGAAAATCCGTTAGCGGCCAAATTGTTGGCGGGAACAATCCCCCAATCCTCAATCACTGTAGACTATCGTGAGGGGCGGATTACGGTGTAGGGTGGGGCACTAACGGGGCTGCAGACTTCCGATGGGCCAATGGATGAAGTCGTATTCCCCTGGCGTATCGTTGAGTGTTAGTCGGGCGCGGCAATCGAATTTTGGATCCGGGTGGCCCAATAGTAATGGAGCCAGTTCTCAGTTGCCGTGGGTTCCTTACAGAGCGCACACTTAGCAAATTGATACGGATTTTCGGCCGTCACGAGATGGAGCCGGTGATTGGGATGCGTTGGTCGATGAATTAAGACCGCGGTGTGTAGCGTGAGTTCGTCGTGCGAGATAAGGCACGCTACGGGTTGATAGGTGCCCGTGGCATCGTCGAGTTCATAGAGGCTTCCGTTTCGACGGGCGACCATTCCGTGGCCGACATTAAGTGACTCCTTATCCGAAAGTTCGGCAAGTTGGGTCATCAGCTGATGACTTTGATCCGCGACTAACTCGTTGCCGATTGGTTCGGAGGACAGATTCGTCTGAGCATCGTTTGGGATTCCCCCTCGGCCGAGACGCTGGATGATGAAAATCAGTGACAGAACTCCAACCGTAACCTGACTAATTAATAGGAGTGGCGATATCGCCAGCCATGGATCGATACCCCAACCTCGATGGGTCGTGTTCATTAACTCCAGCAGTGAATCGAAGGACACGGGTGTCAATCCGTCGGGGGTTAGCGTATCAATCAGTGACGGGTTAATCTGGTAGAGGGTAGTAATCATTTCCATTTTTTTTTCGTGAATTGCAAACGTGAGTGGCGTGAATTGATGGCCATCGGGTTGGGATAATAAGCGTGGATCTAGGGCGTGGAGTGTCTGGAGTATCTCGCCTTGGTTGTGGCGTATCGCGATGGTCCCGACGGACCAACCGGTCACGTCGGGATGTCGAACTATCTCAGGTGCGAGTTCGAAAAGTAGCTGAAGTACGTGGGAATGCCCATTGGCGGCGGCCCGGGTTGCCGTGGTTCGACCATAGGAATCTGGCCGAGTAATGGTTTCGGGGTGCAGCGAATGAAGTCGTCGCAGTCCGGCAACTTTGCCGTCGTTGGCCGCCCACATCGCGGGAGTCCATCCATTGGCGTCGCTACACGTCACCGCTTGGGGGTCGAGTCGATACAATGTGTTAACAATATCTCCTTTATCAAACGCTACCGCTAAGGTGGCGGGAGTCCACCCTTTGCCGTTTGGTTGTGTTAATATCGTCCGGTTCAAACGGAATAGCGTTTCTAATACACCATGCTGCTTGTCGAAGACGGCTCGTGTGGCGGGAGTCCAACCTCCGGCGTCGATTTGCGATAATAACTCGGGATCCAATCGATGCAATGTCTCTAAAATGGTTGTCTGGCCATAATGTGCGGCCCGTGTGGCGGGCGTCGCTAGAAAATTATCCACCTGCCGAAGCAATAGTGGGTCAATCTCAAAGAGAGCCATTATCGATTCAACCTGCCCGACAGACGCCGCGCGAGTGGCGGGGGTCCATCCCTCCACATCGGATTCCTTGAGTGATGCGGGGTCGAGCCGATTTAGGCGGTGGAGTTGCTGGATGTCCCCGTCGACAGCCGCCTGGGTTCCGGGGGTCCATCCCCCCCACATTGGGGTGGTTAATGGAACCCCAATATCGACGATTTCTAACAGGGTCCGACTGAGTTCATCGATCGAGTGGGCGGTCCCCGACGGTGCATCGAGGGTCGTTGTGGCCAATCGCCGCGTTGGAAGTGAATCGTCCGATTGGATGGGGCGGAGTGGGGCATTGTTCGGGTGCCCGATCGGTAGAGTCTGACTTGGGCGCATCTGAGTGTAAATAATGGCGCTCCACATCAGCATGCCCGATGCTAATTTCATAGGATCCTGCTATCCGAATTAATTCGTACCCATCCCGAGTGGCCCCCACCCATTACAATACGTGACTGGGCGGTCATGCCATTAGGTTGGGTGCTGTAAAAAACTGAACGAGGTGATGAATCGCTTCTCGTCCCATTGCGAGCACCGCCTCGATTGAGTTGCCCCCGATATGGGGCGTGCAGAATAGATTCGGAAGGGCTAATAGTCTTGCATCTGTTTCTGGTTCAACCGCGTAGACATCGAGCGCTGCCGCACCAATTACCCCGTTCGCGAGGGATTCGGTGAGGGCCGCCTGATCAATCACTGGACCCCGGGCGGTATTGATTACGATGGCCGTTGGCTTCATGAGCGACAATGTCCCGGCGTTAATTAAGTGATGAGTTAACGCCGTTAATGGGGTGTGTATCGTTATGATGTCGGAACGCGATACCAGTGTGCTCAATCCCACGAGCTGAACGCCGTGTGTTGTCGCAAATTCCGAGCGATCCGCGATGTCGTTTGCCAGAATAGTGGGCTCAAATGGCTGGAGCAACCGTACCAATTCTTGACCGATATGACCCAGGCCTATGATCCCAATGGTGAGTCCCGATAATTGCCGACCCCCGAATTTGTGCCACCCCCCTGCCTTCAATTGATTCGCACTCATAAACATGTTTCGGGATAAGGTGATCATGTATCCGATCACTAGCTCAGCAACGGCATATTTATTAACGCCACCTGTCCACCCAATGGCAACATTGGCCTGGCGACAATAGTCGATGTCCACATTGTCGAGACCCACGCCATATTTAGCGAGGCAGGACACAGAGGGGGATCCATTAATGACCTCACGGTTAATTGGCTCGGTTCCGACTAAAATGCCATCCGCGTGACTAAAAAATGCAATTAATTCGTCTGTCGATAAATTGCGTCCTGATTCATTAAATCGGGAATTTGGAAATTGGGCACTCAATTCAGAGCGTAACGTCGCATTTTTGGAAAAACTGACCGATGACACGGCAATGATCGGGGAGCGTGTCACTTGGGTCGGGAGTTGGCTGAGGTGAATAATGACTTGAAACGGCCATATCCTTCGGCTTCAAGATCACTCACCGGGATGAATCGCAGTGCGGCGGAGTTGATGCAATAGCGAAGCCCCCCACGATCCTTGGGGCCATCTGGAAATACATGTCCGAGGTGAGAATCGGCCCCTTTACTCCGCACCTCCGTTCGCTCATAGCCAATTTTATGATCGGATTTTTCGGTCAGAGGACCGATCGGTTTTGAAAAACTGGGCCACCCACACCCGGAATCGAATTTATCCAAGGATGTAAATAGGGGTTCTCCAGACACGACATCAACATAGAGCCCGGGGGTGGTGGTATTCCAATATTTATTGGCGAACGGACGCTCGGTAGCGTCGTGTTGAGTGACTTGATATTGTTCTGGAGTTAATTGTTTGCGTAATTCGGCATCTGAGGGTTTATGGAAATTAGGGTGGGTCATCGCGATAACTCCGAATAATAGTGAACTAAGCCAAGCTTGAATGCGGGATGGGGCGTATTTGTTCATCCCCGTATTTTGCCCTATTTTTCAAAAAAAACATACCCAATCTGAGATGCAGTTTCCCCAAATTGTCCGATGGATAAAACGATTTAATTGGCTGTCTATACTTCGGGAGGGGAATTGTGTGATCGTCGATTCTAAGATTCGTGTGGGGATGATATTCTAGCCCTATTATGGACATCACTTATTCACCAAAATCAATTGAATCTCGTATTTATTCTGCATGGGAAGAATCTGGCGTCTTTGAGCCAACCGAATCGGCCAATGTTTTTTCGATCGTTATTCCGCCCCCCAATGTCACTGGTACCTTGCACATTGGACACGCTCTGGAACACACCTTGATCGATATCGTATGTCGTCAAAAACGAATGCAGGGGCATGCCGTTGAGTGGCTTCCAGGAACGGATCACGCTGGAATTGCCACCCAAAACGTCGTTGAAAAGACTATGGCCAGCCTGGGACAGTCCCGACACTCATTTTCGAGGGAGGCATTTGTTAAAAAGGTATGGGATTGGAAGCATGAATATGGACATACCATCACTAACCAAATGCGCCGTATGGGGATCTCGGTGGACTGGAGTCGTGAACGATTTACCATGGATTCAGGGTGCGCGGCGGCGGTCGCGCATACGTTTGTAACCCTCTACAATCAGGGGCACATTTATCGGGGGGCCTACATCATTAATTGGTGCCCGCGCTGCACCACAGCTCTCTCCGATATCGAGGTCAATCATGAACCCGCGGATGGGCACCTTTGGAATATTTTGTATCCCTTTTCTGACGGTGAGCCTCATGGCATCGTTGTGGCAACCACTCGGCCCGAAACACTGTTGGGCGACGTCGCTGTGGCCGTCCATCCGGATGATAGTCGTTACACTCAATTCATCGGACAGACGGTCGAGGTGCCGTTTACGGGTCGTCGGATTCCCATTATCGCGGATGCCGCCATTGATCCTACATTTGGTACAGGCGCTGTAAAGGTAACCCCCGCGCATGACCTAAACGATTATGAAATGGGTCAACGCCATCAGTTGGAACCGTTGCTGATCATGACTGAAACGGGTGTCATGAACACGGCGGTCCCCCCACAGTATCGGGGATTGGATCGATTTGATTGTCGGGAAAAACTGATCGAGGATTTATCGGCGGCGGGTTGGTTAGTCTCCGTCACGGATCATGCGTTATCCCGTGGGACGTGCTATCGATGTAAGACGATTGTTGAGCCATATTTGTCCCGTCAATGGTTCGTCAATATGAAATCCCTCGCCGCGCCCGCCATTGACGCTGTCAAAACTGGGGAGATCGAATTTGTCCCCCCGCGATTTTCAAAATTATATTTCGACTGGATGGAAAACATTCGCGATTGGTGTATTTCCCGACAGATTTGGTGGGGACATCGGATTCCAGTATGGTACCGACGCAATAATCCCGATTATTTTGTTGTGTCGGTATCGCCGCCAACGGACGGGCATTCCTATTTTCAAGATCCCGACGTGTTAGATACCTGGTTTTCGTCAGCTCTATGGCCCTTTTCGACGTTTGGCTGGCCGGATGATACCCCTGATCTATCTCGATTCTATCCAAACACAATGTTAGTTACGGGGTATGATATTTTGACCTTTTGGGTGTCACGAATGATCACGATGGGCTTGGCCCTCACCGGAAAGTCCCCATTTGGCAAGGTATATGTCCACGGATTGGTCCGGGATATCACCGGCAAAAAAATGAGCAAATCATTTGGTAATGCGGTCGATCCCTTGGATTTAGTGAAGGAATTTGGGGCCGATGCGCTTCGATTCAGCTTGGCATCCTTAGCGACATTGGGTGGACAGGATATTAAGTACAGTAAAGAAAAGGTTGAATCGAGTCGGAATTTTGCGAACAAGGTGTGGAATGCGTCGCGATTTGTGATCATGGGATTGGATGCGATGGAGGCCCCGATCGATTATAAGGTTCCAACCCCGACGACTCTGGCGGATCGTTGGATACTGAGCCAGTTTAACGGATTAATCCGTGACTTGGAGCAGTGCACATCAACGACTAATTTTGCACGCGGTGCGGACCTGTTGTGGGAATTTATTTGGAATACGTACTGCGACTGGTATTTAGAGCTGAGTAAAATTCATAAGGCGGAATCGATGCCGACCTTGATCTATGTCCTGTTGGGCTCACTCAAAGTACTCCATCCCTACATGCCGTTTATTACCGAAGAAATTTGGCAGACTCTCGTGGCCACTCAGAAGATTGTCGGGATGGAGTCGTCAATGCTCATCACGGCGCAATGGCCGACACTGGGAGCCACCGATTCCGAACTCGATTCCCAAACGAACCGTTGGATTTCGATTATTCGCGAGCTCCGAAATATTCGACAGCAGTTATCGATTTCCCCTGGAAAAGACATATCGGTTATTGCGGTGATCCCGTCGGCAGCCGATCGTGATATTGTGTCCCAGTCGCTCCAATATATCCGCAAGTTGGCGCGGGTATCGGACTGGCACACGGAAATGAGTCGTGATGCGCCGCCGTCCCAGTCTGCGGCGGGAGTAGTTGACGACATCCAATTATATGTCCCCTTGGCCGGCCTCATTGACCTTGACCAAGAACTCGCCCGACTGACCAAGAAAAAGAACCGAATTCAGGCGGAACTTAGCGTCACAGAGGCGACGCTGGGGCGCCCTAATTTTGTTGAGAAAGCGCCGCCACACGTGGTCGATAAACTTCGAGATCAGCATGCCGCACTCCTTGCAGAGCTGGACTCCATCCAGATTCAGATCAAGGCCACGCAGCCGTGTTAGCGGTTCAAACAGCGGCTGAATTTCGTGAGTCCTTCCAGCATCTCGGATCTCCAGCGTCGGATCCCGATGTACAAGCCGTGGTATCGGACATTCAGAGTCAGGTCCTTCAACGGGGCGATGCTGCCCTTCATGACTACGCGAGACGCTTTGATCGAGTGAGTGCTCCCGGGTTCAAATTAGTGGTCACTTCGGATGAGATTGAGTCGGCCACTACCCGAGTGCCTCGGGAATTTATGGCGGCACTGACGATCGCTCATCGCAATATTTCAGACTATCATCGCCACCAACTCCCCACCAGTTGGCGGAAGCAGCCACGAGCGGGTGTTGACTACGGACTCCAGTATCGCGCCTTGGATTCCGTCGGGTTGTATGTGCCAGGTGGCCGCGCGATATATCCGTCGAGTGTACTAATGAATGCGATACCCGCTCGTATTGCTGGGGTCGATCATATCGTTATGGCTACGCCCCCACAGGCAGATGGTCAGATTCCGGATGCTATTTTGGCGGCAGCCAGTGTTTGTGGAGTATCCACAGTCATTAAGTCTGGCGGTGCCCAAGCCATTTTTGCCATGGCGTATGGTACCGAGTCCGTTCCTAAAGTCGATAAAATCGTGGGGCCAGGTAATAAATATGTCGACGGTGCCAAACAACGGGTGTATGGCGTGGTCGATATTGATAAACCTGCCGGGCCGTCGGAAGTGGCGATTTTAGTGACCGATGCCCGTTACGCGCGGTTTGCAGCGGCTGAAATGCTCGCGCAACTGGAGCATGACCCGGATGCGCGTGCGGTATCGGTGACCCCCTCAGCCGTATGCGCGACGGCGATAGTTGAGGCGTTTCGTGAGGTCATAAATCACTGCAAGCGACGCGATATTATTGCGCAATCGGTTTGCCATTCGTCAGTGGTTGTCACCGACACACTGGCCGATGCGATCGAAATGATTAATACGGTGGCCTCGGAACATCTGGTGCTATTAGTCGATGATGCCGACACTCTGTTGCCGAACATCCGTCACGCCGGTTCTATTTTTTTGGGGCCGTTTACTCCGGTGGCCCTTGGCGATTACATAGCGGGGCCGAATCACGTATTACCGACCGCCTCAGCGGCCCGCTTTTCGTCACCGTTGGGGGTCATGGATTTTATGAAATATTCAGCCATTTGTCGGTACTCTGAACAGGCGTTGAGCGACGTGGCTAATGATATGAGACCACTAACCACTATGGAAGGGTTTGATGCCCATCAATTGAGCGTTGATATACGGCTTCAGTCCACGCCAATTTAGTGATATCATGGCTGCCTTCCCTACCTACTTAGCCGGGGTGGTGAAATTGGTAGACACGACGGACTTAAAATCCGTTGACCCTAATCCGGTCGTGCCGGTTCAAGTCCGGCCCTCGGCACCAACAGTTTAATAAGGTGATAGAATGGCTCCCATTGAAAATTCCATTGATCAATTGCAATTGTTGCATTCAATTAGTAGCCTCCTAACGACATCACTAAATCTAAAAGACACTCTATCAAGTATTTTTAGCCTACTGGAAGATCATATTCATCTTAAAAAAGGTGTTTTGATTCTTCGCGATAATTACACGGATGAATATTATATCGAAATAGGCTATGGGCTCACCGAAAAAGATCGTCGGAAATCTGTATTTAAAGTTTTAGAAATATTGACGAGTAAAGTCCTTGAATCTAATCAGGTGGAGCGGATTTCGGAGGTGAAATCTGGAATTTGCAACGTACCCATGGATTCTGACGAAGAAATGCCCGGGTATGGCATTGTGTGCTTACCCATAGTCTTGGGAGAGGAAAACATCGGAACCCTGAGCGTGTTCGTTCCCCAGACCACCGTCGATGTAAATGATCGGCTGGGGTTGTTGTCGACGGTATGTTTGCTAATTGCCCAGGAAATTAAGCTAAAAAAAATGCTCGAAATTGAAAAAGAGGCATTGCGTCGTGAAAATGTGTTGCTTCGAGATGAGCTTAAAGATAAGTACAACATTCATAACATGATTGGAAATAGTTCCTCGATGCATCAGGTGTATGAAAGTATTATTCAAGTCGCCAATTCAAACGCAACAGTCTTGATTCGGGGCGAAAGTGGAACAGGTAAAGAATTGGTGGCACACGCGATTCATTATACGTCACCCCGCTCGACGAAGCCGTTTATTAAAATCAATTGTGGCGCTATTCCTGAAAGTCTGATCGAGTCCGAATTGTTCGGCTACGAAAAAGGGGCGTTTACCGATGCGCACGACACTAAGGTGGGGAAATTTGAACTAGCAAATGGCGGTACTATTTTTCTTGATGAAATTGGCGAGCTGGCACCCGCCGTGCAGGTTAAATTACTCCGCGTCTTACAAGAAAAAGAAATTGAGCGTGTGGGGGGCTTAAAACCGATTAAGGTAAATGTTCGTGTGGTAACGGCGACCAATCGCGATTTAGAATCCGAATTAGTAAGCAAACGGTTTCGTGAGGATCTCTATTATCGGCTCAATGTATTCCCCATTTTTTTGCCATCGTTAAAGGATCGTAAAACCGATGTTTTACTATTGGCGGAGCATTTTCTCGATAAATTTTCTCGGGAGAATGAAAAGCAAATTACTCGAATTTCGTCATTAGCCATCGATTTGTTAACGAGTTATCAATGGCCAGGTAACGTTCGTGAATTGGAAAATTGTATCGAGCGAGCCGTTTTGGTCTGCCGAACGGATACCATCCAAGCGCGGGACCTTCCTCCGACGTTGCAACGTAGTGATACCAGCCTGTCGGTGTCGGAAGATTTAACCTATGAGGAAATGGTGAATAATTTTGAGCGTGAATTAATTATAGACGCCTTAAAAAAGACGCGAGGAAACAAATCTAAGGCCGCTGATATGCTTAAAACAACCCAGCGAATCATCGGATACAAAATTTCCACATTGCAAATTGATTACAATAAGTACAAAGGCCGAGTCTAGGTTGCCGGAGTCGGCCGTTAATATGCGCGTAGGGTGTTAATTCAATTCTGTTAGATAGTAGAGTGCCATTAGGTAGCTTTTGACGCCGAAACCTGAAATTTGGCCCTGACATACCCCCGCCGTAACCGACCGATGGCGAAATTCTTCGCGGGCGTGAATGTTGGATAAATGCACTTCAACCTTGGGAATAGAAATGCTGGCTAGTGCATCCCGAATGGCGATGCTGGTATGAGTATATGCGGCGGGATTTACAATAAGCGCGTCATAGTTTTGGGGGGCGTGTTGTATCTTGTTGATCAGCCCGCCCTCACTGTTTGATTGAAAGACATCCAGTTCAACATTGAGTGATTTGGCTTTTTGAATCAATGTATCGTTCAATGATTCAAGGGTAATGGAGCCGTAGACTGAGGGTTCTCGAGTGCCTAACATATTCAGATTGGGTCCATGGATCACGAGTATTTTCATGCATAGAGCCCTTCAATAATTTCCGTCACCATTAATTCATCAATGTCGGACACTGTTTCGACGTCGCCAATTCCAAATGGCAATACAAATCGCATCTTACCGTTGCGGACTTTTTTGTCCAAGCGCATCGCCCTCATGACCTCCGATAGTGTGACTGATGAATCGATCGTCGTGTCGTAACCCAGTGCGAGTATCAAATTATCGATGCGAATGGCTGTTTTAGAATCCAGAAACCCCATGGTTTCTGCCAGTCGCGTGGCGCCGATCATGCCAATGGCTACGGCCTCTCCGTGAAGATATCGCCCATACCCAGATGCGGCTTCAACGCCATGGCCGATGGTGTGCCCAAAATTGAGTATCTCACGCCGCCCTGATTCTTTTTCATCTTGGGTCACCACTTGGGCTTTGTCAGCGACGGACCGAGTGATCAAATGGGCCCAAATATCGGAGTCACGAGTGATATTGCATGCCTTAATTTTATCGACGTGGGTTTCGATGTATTTAAATAGGCCGGCATTTCCGATAATGCCATACTTTACTATTTCAGCCAGCCCGCATTTGATTTCTCGTTCGGGTAGCGTGGCCAACAATGTAAAATCAACTACCGTAAATAATGGTTGATAAAATGTGCCAATCAAATTTTTTCCCTTTGAATGATTCACTCCGGTTTTGCCGCCAATGGCCGAATCAACCTGAGCCAGTAATGTTGTCGGGATATGTATCAAATTAATTCCCCGCAAATAGATACTGGCAGCAAATGCGGCGGTGTCGCCCACGACCCCACCTCCAAATGATATTACGGTGTCTTTTCGTTCAAATTGGTGCTCCAGAAGTTGATCAATGATTCGCATGGCGGTGTCCATTGATTTACTCGATTCACCCGATGGAATCGTGATTAACGATGGTGAGTAATCACTGTCTCGGAGCGCCTCCATCAAGGGGGCGGCCAAATTGACTAACTCAGGATGGGTGACGATGGCTACCTTTCGGCTTGCAGTTTCGTTATCTATCCATTGAGGTACCTTCGCGATCAGGTTGACCCCCACGTGTACTGGATGATTTTTGAAGTTAATTTTGATTGGGATAGTTTTCATATTAATTTGCCTTCTACGAGTAGAGTGAGTGCTGTGATGAGTGTCGTGATCTGGTCGGGAGTGCCAATGGTAATGCGCACATGTTCAGGCATTCCAAAGCTGGCTAAGTGTCGAATGATAATCCCTCGAGCCATTAATTCATCGACACATTGTTTGGCATGAACACCGATATGAACACATATGAAATTAGCATGAGACGGGATGACACTAAAGCCCATCTCGGTAATGGCATCCGTTAACCGAGTTTTTTGGGTCTGATTATTCTGTATCGTGTGGTGAATAAATTCCGGCTTGGTCAGGGCAAGGGATGCCGCCGCAAGTGCAACGCTGTTGACATTGAAGGGTTGGCGAACTTTATAAAGAGTGGCGATCACTTCCGCTGTGGACACCGCATATCCAATTCGGAAACCAGCCAATCCGTATACTTTTGAAAACGTCCGAGTGACAATCAGATTTGGATAGTCGGATAACCATGTAATGGGACGGGGATAATGGGGAGAATCGACAAATTCGGCATACGCTTCGTCGATCACCACCAGAGTGGTCGCAGGCACACGCTGCATGAACTCTGTCAATGACCGTGTGGACACAATGGTGCCTGTTGGGTTATTCGGGTTGGCAATAAAAATTAATTTTGTTGTTTCGGTAATTTGCTCCGCCATGCGGCCAAGATCAAATGTGAAATCCGAGTAGGGTATGGCATCCACACTGGCATCCATAAGATTGGCCACAAACCCATATTCGGAAAACGTGCCCGATGCGGTGAGCACACGATCCCCAGGATTAAGGTAGGCCAGGCCAATCATGGTGAGAATTTCGTCACTTCCGTTGCCCACGATAATCTGGTGAGGGGCGACCGATAACTCGGCAGCAAGTGCCCCAATTAACGGGGCCCCGCTCAGGTCGGGGTACAGTGCGATTGACTCGAGACATTCAATCAGTTCGTCATGGCTGATGGGCGAACCGAAAGGATTCTCATTTGAGGCCAATTTTATCACAGCCTCTAGTCCCAATGCCGCTTTGACATCGGCGATTGACCGACCCGGGGTATAGGGCACTATCCGAGCCAGCGTGTCCCGTGGTTTAGGCCTCGGTGACATTGTCAGAGCCTTTCGACATGCTAAGTCGCTCATTCATAGTGAACCAATCCGATTCAAGGCTCGCTAATTCGGCGTCGATGGCCTCGAGACGGTTCGTTTTTTCTTCTGAATATCCGAGGGGTTCAAGCGCAAACAATCGGTGAATTTGTTTTTTTTCCGCTTCTAATTTTTCGACTTTACGCTCGATTCCCTGCATTTTTTTCGTGAGTTCGCGCTGTGCTTTTCCAGACAACACCGCGGATGCCTGTTTTTTTGAGGTGGGTTTAGGGGAATCACTAATCAATTGGCTGGCGACTACGTTTTTGAGGTAGCTTAAAAACTCGTCGAAGGGGCCGGGGAAATTGCGTATTTTTCCGTCGGCGACATGAATGACTCCAGTGGCAACTTCGCTGATAAACGTACGATCGTGGCTAATAAACAACACCGTACCCGCGTAATCCTTGAGGCTTTCGCCCAACAATTCGACTGTTTCAAAATCCAGGTGGTTGGTGGGCTCGTCGAGCAGCATCACGGTTGGATTGGACAAAATTATTTTAGCCAGCAGCACTCGGGCGCGTTCTCCTCCGCTTAATACTGACAGCGATTTGTGCATGTCGTCGCCACTGAATAACAAGCTTCCGGCGGTATCTAATACTTGTTGCCTTGGGACCGATGGATCGGCTTCTTTTTCGAGATATTGGACAATGGTCAGCGGTTGATTGAGTTCTTCATAGACGTGTTGGGCAAAATATCCGATCTGTGTGCCGAAGCCCCACTTGACCCGACCGTTTAAGGGGCGTAGGGTCTCGGCGATTGTTTTTAGAAATGTTGATTTCCCTTGGCCATTATCACCCAGTACGGCAATTCTCTGGCCGCGTTCAATCGACACATTGACCGGTCCGGCAACGTGTTTGTTGGGATACCCTATGGCGAGATCCATTACATCCAGCGCCGTCCCCTTTTTGCGTTCTTGGAGTGGAAATTTAATGCGTGCCGTCGAGAGGGGTGCGTCAATCTCTACTTTTTGTAATTTTTCCAGCTGTTTCATTTTTGATTGGGCTTGAGTGGCCTTGGAGGCTTTGGCACGAAACCGGGTGATAAATCGTTCCAGGTGCTCCTGCTTTTTTTCCACGTTTCGATTAAATGCTTCGGCGTGGGCCAATCGCTCGGATTTGTAAGCGATATAATCGTCGATAGTTCCAGGAAATAGATCCAGTTTGCCGGAGGCTACTTCGAGCGTGTGATCGCAGGTGCGCCGGAGAAACTCCCGATCGTGGGAAATCAACAATACTCCGCCGGAAAACGTGTTGATGAACCGCTCGAGTAACAGTAACGTGCTTAAGTCCAAATAGTTCGTTGGCTCATCGAGCATCAACATATTGGGTTCGGAGGCGGTAATGGTCGCTAATTTGACTCGCATCCGATACCCCCCGGATAAGGCGAGCGGCGATTGGTCTAATTGGGCGTCTGTAATTCCAAAGGCGTGAGCCGCTTTGGCGCACTCCCAGGCGGGGGCTCCGGATGTTCGTTCCATCCAGGCTAACGTGGCTTCGCTGTCACTGAAGTCGTCGTGCTGGCGCAGATAGCCGATGGTTAATCCCGCACTTTGGGTAATGGTTCCCGATGTCGCTTCGTCCGTACCAAGTACGATATGAAAAAATGTGGTTTTTCCAGCACCGTTGCGACCAATGATCCCTATTTTTTGATCAGTGGATAGGGTCACTGAGACATTGTCGAGCAAGGTTCGGGTGCCAATTGTTTTGGTCAGTTGTGATACAGTAATAAATTCAGCCATACCTATATATGAAACATGTAATCGCGCTTTTCCTGCAATAGGCGGTCTTCGCGAACCAATAAGTCAGCCAACGTTTCGTTGTCGAGTATCTGACACGTTGCATCGAGTACGTTGGTCATGATTTCCCGCAGCCCACATAAATCCTCGCCCGGACATTCGTCACAGGGTAGGTATCCGTCACGATTCACGCACGACACCATACCGATCGGGCCAGATAGTTTTCGAATGATTTGGCCAATACTAATCTCTTCAGGATTAATTTTTAAAAAATATCCGCCCCCTTGGCCTTTTTTGGATTCCAGGATGTGATGTTTTTTCAGCTCCAATAAGATGAGTTCTAAAAATTTTTTAGGAATGTCTCCTTTTTGAGCAATGTCGGAAATTAACATCGGCTCAGGGTGAGCGTGGCGGGCGAGGATTCGCAATGCACTGATGGCGTATTTTGTTTTTTTGGATAACATACCTAGGCGGTAACGTACGTTTCGATCGGTGCACAGGTGCAGACTAAATTCCGATCTCCATAGGCGCCGTCGATCCTCGCGACCGATGGCCAGAATTTCGTGGATCGGTTGACCCCGGGTGGGTATACGGCGGTCTCTCGTGAGTAAGGGTGCCCCCAGTCCGTTGCGATTGCTTCGGCGGCTGTATGTGGGGCGTTTTTCAGGACATTGTGTGTGGCATCGGCGGATCCCTCGATTATCGCGTCAATTTCTGATCGGATGGAAATCATGGCGTCACAAAATGCCACTGGAAAAGAAACGGTTGGAGCATGAAATCCATAGTCGATGAGTCGTTTGGCAATATCTTCAACTTCGATTTTTCCCTGTTTTTTGAATGGTTGGAAATTTAATATTAATTCATGGGCAACCCGTCCATTTTGGCCGACATATAACACGTCATAATGGGGTGCCAGTCGCTCTTTGATGTAATTTGCGTTGGCAATCGCCACCTGGGTAGCGCGGGTCAAGCCCGCGCCACCCATCATCCGAATATACGCGTACGAAATAATTAAAATGGAGGCGCTTCCCCATGGGGCGGCGGATACGGGACGGGTGGCATGGGAATGGCCAAGGTCGACGAATGGATGCCCGGGCAAAAACGGTTCAAGGTGAGCGGCAACACAAATCGGTCCCATTCCGGGGCCACCCCCCCCGTGAGGAATAGAAAATGTTTTGTGAAGGTTGATGTGGCAGACGTCAGCGCCAATCAAGGCGGGAGAGGTCAGCCCCACTTGGGCATTCATGTTGGCCCCGTCCATGTACACTTGTCCGCCGTTCTGGTGAATAATCTCACAGATCGTTTGAATCTCTGATTCAAACACGCCATGGGTGGAGGGGTAGGTCACCATTAACACGCTTAATCGATCGGAGTATTGAATGGCTTTCGCTCGGAGATCATCGACATCGATATTACCCTGGTCGTCGCAGGATACAATCACAATCTCCAATCCCGCCAATGCGGCACTGGCCGGGTTTGTTCCGTGGGCAGACGATGGAATGAGCGCAATCGTTCGATGCGCATCCCCTCGGTAGTGGTGGTACGCGCGGATCACCATAAGACCCGCGTACTCACCTTGAGCGCCCGAATTCGGCTGTAATGAACACGCCGCAAATCCGGTAGATTCGCACAGGGCGTCGGACAATCGATCAAATATGATGCGGTACCCTTCGGCTTGATTCACTGGAACAAAGGGGTGGAGCTGTGAAAAATTACGCCAGGTAATGGGGATCATTTCCGCGGCAGCATTCAGTTTCATGGTACAGCTTCCGAGCGGGATCATCGCGGTATTTAATGCTAAATCTTTAGTTTCCAATTGCTTAATGTAGCGCATCAGCTGAGTTTCGCTGTGGTATCGGTTAAACACCGGTTGTTGCATAAATGCGGACCTTCGGAGGAGATGAGTGGGGATTCCAATCTCGTACGATGGGTGGGGCGCTAGGGATTGGCCAGACACCGCCTCGAATACACTCACCAGTTGCTCAAGGTCATGTACCGAGTGAGTTTCGTCAACACTGAATGCAACGGTTGTGGCGTCGATTATCCGGATATTGATGCCCCGTTTTATCGCTTCCTCACTCAATTGAGTGGCGGATGCCACGGTAACGGAAACGGTATCGAAATAGCTGGCCGACGCGATTGAAAATCCGAGTGACCCAATCGACCGTGCCGCCCAATGAGCCAATTGGTGGATTCGAGTCGCTATTCGTTTGAGTCCATCGGGTCCGTGATAGATGGAATAAAACGATGCCATAATGGCCAATAACGCTTGGGCGGTGCAAATGTTGGATGTGGCTTTCTCGCGACGGATATGTTGTTCCCGAGTTTGGAGGGCCATTCGGAATGCCGGGTTCCCTAGGCGATCGACCGACGCTCCGATGATTCGACCCGGGATTTGCCGCTTGAATTCGTCTTTGGTCGCAAAGAATGCGGCATGAGGCCCCCCATATCCCATGGGTACTCCCAATCGCTGAGTTGAACCCACAACGATGTCGGCGCCCCACTCACCTGGCGGAACAAGTAACGTCAAGCTTAATATGTCAGCGGCCACAGTAACCTGAATGCGATGAGCATGAGCGTCAGAAACCAGTTGTTTAAAGTCGGTGATGGTCCCGTCATGGGCGGGATATTGAATGAGTACGCCAAAGTAATCAGTGGATGGAACAAACTCGTCAACATCGCCGACTTCGACCTCGATATGTAACGGTTCGGCGCGCAAGCGAATGACCTCGATTGTTTGCGAAAAGCAGCGAGTCGATACAAAAAATCGGCGAGCCCCATTCCCTGATCGATAGGCGAGTGTCATGGCTTCCGCCGCCGCAGTGGCTTCGTCGAGAAGGGACGCATTCGCAATCGGCAAGCCCGTTAATTCGGCAATGACGGTTTGGAAATTAAATAATGCTTCTAAACGGCCTTGAGCGATCTCCGCTTGATACGGGGTGTATGCCGTGTACCAACCGGGATTTTCGGTGACATTTCGGCGAATGACTGGGGGGGTAACTGTTCCGTAATATCCTCCCCCAATGAAGTTGGATAATATTTTATTTTTATAGGCGATTTGGTGAAGTTCATCCAAAAGCTCTCGTTCGGTTAATGCGTCGCCAGTCGCGAGTGGGCGGTTCCTCAGGATTGCGGCTGGGACGGTGAGTTGGGTCAGTTCGTCGAGTGATCCTACGCCAATTCGGTCCAGTAGAGTTGTGAGATCCTGGCCTTTGGGGCCAATATGTCGGTCAGCAAATAAATCGTCGGGAAAAAGAGTTGTCATGGTGTCTCACCTTAATAAAAATCTTAGCGAGGGGTACACATGGACTCGGCGAAACAAGGTCTCTCTCAACGGCCCGCAACTGGCGCCACAGTGGTGAGTGAGTAACCGCTCCGTTGGGCATGTATTCCACTCGCGATTGAACCAAAGTTGGTTATCGGAACAGTCCCAAATTCTGGACCATAGTGTACCCTTAAGATCACAAACGTTAAAGATAGTCGAGTCGTTCGGTCGATTTAGTCGCGATTGAATTGCCCGATGGTCCATCGCGTCGAACTGGTACCTTTGTTTATAAAATTAAGTTAGTATTTATCCATGCGTTTGGAGCACTCGGTCGAGGAATTGATGGATCTAGTTTCCCGATATATGCCGGATGAATCGGTTCAGTTGGTCCAACGTGCCTACGAATTTGCACGCGATGCACATGCACCCCAGCAGCGAAAATCGGGCGATCCGTATATTATTCATCCGGTTGAAGTCGCGTACATTTTAGCCGATTTGCAGCAAGATCCAGCGACGGTCGCTGCCGGTTTGCTCCACGATACCGTCGAAGATACTGGCGCGACGCGCGATCAAATCACCCAATTCTTTGGCGAGGATATCTATCTTTTGGTCGAAGGGGTGACCAAATTGGGTAAGATTTATTTTGAGTCAAAAGAGGACGAGCAAGCCGAAAATTTTCGAAAGATGTTTTTGGCGATGGCCCAGGATATCCGCGTGGTGATTATCAAATTGGCCGATCGACTCCATAACATGCGAACCTTGAAACATTTGTCCAAAGAGAAGCAAATCTTAATTTCGAGGGAAACCAGTGAGATTTTTTCGCCATTGGCTCATCGGTTGGGAATGTGGTCCTTAAAGTGGGAACTTGAAGATTATTCGTTCTACTACCTCCAGCATGAAGAGTTTCAGAGGATTAAAAAGTTAGTAGCGCTCAAGCGGGATGAGCGGGAAGCCGTTGTTCAAACCGTCATCGATGATTTAGCACCTTTAATTAACCGCGCCGGGATTACGGCCAAAATCTATGGGCGTCCCAAGCATTTTTTTAGTATTTACAAAAAATTGGTGTCACAGAATTTGAGTTACGACGAGCTCTTTGACACATTGGGAGTTCGGATCATTGTTGAGTCGTTGCAGGACTGTTATGCCGTTTTAGGGGTTGTCCACTCGATGTACAAACCGTTGGCTGGACGATTTAAGGATTATATTGCGATGCCCAAAAGCAATTTGTATCAGAGTCTCCATACAACCGTTATCGGAAAGTTGGGGCGTCCGGTCGAAATTCAAATTCGAACTAAGGAAATGCATCAAATTGCCGAATATGGCATCGCGGCTCATTGGCGGTACAAAGAGGGGGATACTCGCGGTCATTTCGATGGAGACTTTGCGTGGCTACGGCAGATATTAGAAACCGAAAAAGAAGGCGGGGCCCCTAAAGAATTTCTGCAAAACCTCAAACTCGATTTGTTTATTGATGAGGTGTTTATTTTTACTCCCAAAGGTGATGTCCAGGTGTTGCCAAAGGGTGCCACCCCATTGGACTTTGCGTATAAAATCCATTCCGAAATTGGCCATTCGTATGTCGGTGCCAAAATAAACGGTCAAATCGTAAATACCAATTATCGTCTTCGAAGCGGCGATCGAATCGAAATATTGACGTCTAAAACGCCAAGTCCAAAGTTGGATTGGTTGAACGTGGTTCAAACTCGGCAAGCTAAGTCCAAAATAAAGCAATGGTTTAAACGTCAAAATCAGTCGGAAATCATCGAGCGTGGGCGTGAAAAACTTGAGCGACTCTTGGTCTTTTTGGGATTCGTACCCAAAGATGTGTTGACCCGTGAATTTACCGATCAGCTCGTGCGGCAATTGGACTATAGTCGCCCGGACGATGTGTACTTGGCGTTGGCCGAGGGAGACTTGTCGACGCGCGATATTGAGCGCGTCTTAGAGCGATTGCTCAAAATCGACATTTCATCGACCTCGGCACCCTTTGCTCCCCCGTCGGCGAAACAATCCCGGCGAACCGGCATCGAATCAATTAAGGTTATGGGCGAAACCAACGTCTTGGTGACACTGCCTCGGTGCTGTAGCCCGGTGCCCGGAGATCCAATTGTCGGCTATGTCACCACCGGGCGTGGTGTGGCGGTGCACCGTCCCGATTGTGCCAATATTTTGTCGGTACCTGATGATGATCGCGCCCGATTAGTGGCGGTTGAATGGGTGCTGTCATCTCGCGATAAAACCTTTCGCGCTAGCCTTCAGATTGAGGCGTTTGATCGGATCGGAATCTTGGAGGATATTATTCATCGGATCACCAATACCAAAACAAATATTCAGGAAATTCGAACCAAGACCGCACGGACAGGTGGGCGGATGAAAGCGACCGTAACCGTTGATATTCGGGACGTTCAACATATTAACGTGATTCGTCAGGCGTTGGCTCAAATTGCCGATGTATATTCTATTCAGAGATTGGCCAAGTAATGCGTATTGTCGTTGCCAGTGATAATGGTCATAAAGTATCCGAGATTCAAACGATTCTTTCCGGATGTGAGGTGGTTTCCTTTAGCCATGAATACGGTCATCGACATTCAGCGCTCGAAGATGGGGATACTTTTGCGTCGAATGCCATTAAAAAATTAGCCGCCTGGCCGATTCGATCCGGGGTGATCCTACTGGCCGACGATTCGGGCCTTGAAGTCGATGGATTACAGGGGGCCCCCGGGGTACATTCCGCGCGGTATGCGGGACCTCAGGCGACTGGGACCGATATGTGTCGAAAGATTCTCGATGAACTTGCCGATAATCACGACCGACGGGCTCGGTTTCGATGCGTCATCGCACTCCGTTTTCCGGATCAATCCATTGTCACCGTTGATGGCTGTGTCGACGGAACTATCACCCGTGAAATCCGGGGGGATGATGGATTTGGATATGACCCTATCTTTATACCTGAGGGGCATCACCGGACGTTTGCTGAGATGGGGCCAGAGGAAAAAAATAGCCTCAGTCATCGAAGTCGTGCATTGGCGAAGGCACGGACGCATATTGAGCAGTTTTGTCGATCACTGTAAATTGGAACCCTATGCCGATGTTAAAAGTGAGTAGTGGAGTCGAAGGGTTCGATCAATTATTATTCGGAGGGTTTCCGAAGGGGCGATCCTATTTAGTCGCCGGTGAGCCCGGGGCGGGTAAAACCATTTTTACACTCCAGTTTTTACTGGAGGGTCTTCGGTTGGGTGAGCGTGTAATTTACATTTCGATCGACGAAAAACCCGAACATGTGATCGCCGATGCCGAGGCATTGGGATGGTCATTGCAGACCTATCTTGAACAGGGGATGCTTCGGATTATTGATGTGACAAGCCACTTTTCATCTGCCCAGATGGGAACATCAGGGATCGATATTGATCGAATTATTTTAGAGGTTCTGGGGTATGTCAAAGACTTCAAGGCCACCCGTTTAGTGATAGATCCGGTGGCGCCACTTATTTTTTCTGAGCGGCATATTCCCGAGATTACTGAGTATATTCGTCGGCTTATTTTTGCAATCGAAGATATTTCGGATTGCACCACTCTTCTGACATCGTATTCCCCGGTCGGTAGTGACAAGGTTAGCCACCATGGAATCGAGGAATTTGCGGCGTCGGGTATCATAATTTTGAAGTTAACCAAACTAAACACCAAGTACATTCGAACGGTCCGGGTAAAAAAGATGCGTGGAACGCGAGTGGATTTGTCAGAATTTTCGTTTGAGATTTTGCCTCAACGCGGCATTGTATTGCGGCAGCCGATATGAGGGTAGCATGACAAAAATCTTGATTGCTGACGATGAATATCATGTTCTGATGTTGACGGAGATGGTATTCAAAGACATTGGAATGGATGTGGTGACCGCCAGTGACGGTGACGAGGCCATCGAAGTGGCGCTTCGGGAACGTCCAGATTTGATTATCACCGATATAATTATGCCTAAAAAGACCGGCTTTGAGGTGTGTAAGGCGGTCCGATCTCATCCGGATATCGCGGAAACCCCGATCATCATTATTTCGGCATTGGGTGACGAGTACAACAAGCTCACGGGATTTGAAGAAGGGGCTGACGATTTCGTGACGAAACCATTCAATATCGAAGAGTTGAAGGCGCGCGCCAAAGCCTTGCTATTTCGCTTTCGACCCAAACCGGAGATAGTGGCTCCCCGCGAACGGGATATGGCTGAGCCAGTCAATATCGACACCGTATCGACGGGTATTGGGTCGTTGGATGAAGCATTGTACGGCGGTCTTCCGAAAGGCTCGAATATTTTAGTGATCGGTCCGGTAGGTAGCGGGAAATCCACCTTTGCGCGCCAGTTTATGGTGAGCGGATTACAGCGATCCGAGCGATGTCTCTTTGTGGCATTGGATGATAATCCGCAGCAGGTTCGGCGGATTATGGATAAAGATCTTAAAACGACAGTGACCGAGCTCGAGTCATTATGCCTACTCCGGTTTGTGGATGCCTACTCCTGGTCGACGTTTTCGGCACCGGAGTCCGAACGATTTGCCTTAAACGGTATGTTGGAATTGAATCAATTAGCCGGGATTATTTCAGATGCAAGCTTCGAATTGGGGCAAACCGTTCAAAGTAAATTGGGAGGGCGTCGGGTTGTCGACTCTATTTCGAGCTTATTAATTAACTTCGATCTGCCTTCGGTTCAACGATTTTTGAGTCAGATTGCACGAACGGCGATTTCGTTTGGTGGTGTGACGACGCTATTTTTGATGGAAGAGGGTACCGTTCCCGACCAGACCCTGAACAATATCAAATATTTGATGGACGGGGTGGTGGAATTTGGTCAAAACGATGGGGAATTTCAGGTCAGGGCATCCTCGATGAAGTGGACCCCACACATCAATCGATGGAATCGCAACCCACTCACACATTAGAGGACTCAATATGACGACATTTACGACGACACAACACGACGCGATCCGATATACCGATTCGCCACTCATGATTGTTGGGGCCTCCGGTACCGGTAAAACGACCCTGTTGGCCCATAAAATCGCATATCTCCTGGAAGCCGTAGCTACCCCGTCACTGATCGCGATGTCGGGGTCGGCTCATGCACTGAACGATTGGCGGGCATGGACCGGTGAAATTGTCGGGAACGATGTTCTAAAAGTTCAGTTTAATCGTATCGAATTGGTGTGTTTGGGGTGGCTACGATCCCACGCGGCGTTAGCGGGGTTGGCGCCCCATTTTACTGTGTTTGACCCAATTGAATCGATTCGGGTCGCCATCGAGATTCTAAATGATCCTCAATTCGAAGGGATTGGATTGGCGCCACGAGATCTTGTGGCGCGTATTCATCGGGACTCCCAGCATGTGGCGTCGACGGCGGATGATCGGCACGATACTCACCGGGTCGATCTGGCGATGACTCAGTATCGGGAGTATCTCCGTCGATCGAATGCGATTAACGTGGAGGACATTCTGGCCCTCACGCTGCGGCTGTTTCAAACCGCTCCGGATATTCGGCAACGCATGGCCGATGACCATCCCGTCTGGCTTATTGATCATGGGGAAGACCTGTCGCCCGTAGCGGTCCAGCTGATTCGTGAGGCGGTGGACGCGGGGATACATGTCACGGTTGCCATCGACCCGGGGCAGCGGATATCCGATGAGACGATGGATGGCTATGACCCCTTCACAGATTTGGCGACGGTCCCAGGGATGCACACCATCGAGTTGCTGGAGTTGTGGGGCCGAACACCAGTCATAAATACTCTCGTCAATGCATTATCCACATCTCCCCAACCTGTGGCGGATGTTTCACAGGAAACGGATAAAGTGACGGTGATGGTGACGGCCAGTGAACTGGAGGAAAGCCAGTATATTTTACAGACGATTGAATCGATGCGTCGGGAAAAACGGTGGTCGTATAACGATTTTTGTATTTTGTATCGTGCGGGGTCTCACGCCGTGTATCTTGAAGAGCAGTTGCGATTACACGCGATTCGGCTCCGCAGTATGGGACGTCACACCCCCTTTGGTCACAGTGAAATTCGAGATTTAATGTTATATCTGCGCTTGTTGATGAACCCCTGTGATCGTCAGGCGTTGGCGCAGTTGTTGTCGATAGCGCCATTTCAACTGACCGAACCCGAGATTTCGACGGTGCTAACGTGTATGCCCACGCATTCGGACGGTGTCTTTGACCTGCAAGATACGGATCGCCTATCCGATTTGGTTCAGCCTAAAATCTTAGGTCTCGTGGATTTGCTCACTCATTGGGAGGCCGAAATTAAAGAAAATCCCGACATTTTAGCCGGGGTCGTGTTGGATAATATCGCACGGGACAGTGGGTATCGATCGCTCCTGGATGAAGAAAACACGCTTGAATCCTTGGACCAACTTCAATCGATTGACGAGTTTATCGATGCCGCCATCGAGAACGAGTGGACCGTCGATCAGGTGTTCACTCAGGTGACGACTCAGCAACTCAGTGATGATGCCCCTACGTCGGGTGACGCCGTCACATTAATGCCACTTAAATCATCCAAAAGCCGTCGATTCCGATGCGTGTTTATTCCTGGGTTTGAAGAGGGGACCTTGCCACACGGTTCAGCTATCGATCGCCCGGATCTGTTAGCTCAAGAACGACGGTATGTGTATCTGGGCATTAGCCGGGCCACCCATCATCTGTCGTTGTGTGCATCATTTCAGCGTCATGTGGCGCATGATCAGCCGACCCAACTGTCTCGGTTTGCGTATGAATGGCCGTCCCAGTGTGTGGGGGCCATGGTGTCCGAATCGGTGACAGATTCCCAGCGTACCGGCCTCACTCGCTGGGTCGAAATGAATGGAAATACGCTTGATAATTGGACCCCCACGGGCGGGTCCGGTGGCGGGAAGTCGTTTCAGGAGTTCACCGTGGGTGAATGGATTGACCACGGGCAATGGGGGAAAGGGATCGTTCAATCCATCGAAGGCTCAGAGGACAAACTAGTGCTTAATATTCAATTTACGGATCACACCCGGAAGGTGATGGCGAAATACGCCGATGTCAAACGACTCTAATGTACATTAAAGATATTTTTTATAGTTTTCAGGGGGAAGGCCCCTTTATCGGGTATCCCCAAATTTTTCTTCGGTTTTATGGATGTAATATCCATTGCGAGTATTGCGATGAACCTGATTTTATCCATCAGCGTAAACCCTACACGTTAGAAAAAGTGCTCGACGAGCTTCACCCATTGATTCAGAAAAACCCCCATTCGATATCAATAACGGGAGGCGAGCCGCTGATTCAGGTGGCCGCAATTAAAGAACTATTGCCTCATATCCCAGTACCGGCTTATTTGGAAACCAATGGGACCTTACCGAAGCACCTTGAAGAAGTAGTGGATTTATTTACCTATTTTTCCGTAGATTATAAACCTGGATTTGATAAAGAATTTGCAGATTTTATGACGATCCTTCGGGGACGCCCGAACGTATTTGTAAAATGGGTGCTGACCCGCGGGTTTCCAGTGTTGGATCTCAAAAAAATGGTGCAAACTGTCGCGACGGTAGCGCCGGATGTGCCGTTTATAATTCAACCCGTGACTCCGTTCGGGGGTATCAAAGACCGTGCGACCATTGAGGATATTGAGAGAGCCTACAATTTTGCTCATCAAAAATTAGCGGACGTACGGGTGATTCCCCAATCGCATAAATTGATTGGCATAAAATAGGGTCCGATAACCCGGTAGTGAGCCCCCGATAACGCGTAGCAGACCCTGTATGTGAGGGACATAGGTCGAGAATCCCCCGGGCGCCATTGTCAGCGCACGAATGGTTTAATTCGCGGGTCTTTGGTAGGGTGGTTTATATGCGTGAACTGTTGCGAGACATGGCGGGCCGACTCCATCGATATCGTTCGCAGTTTATATTTGCCAGCCTGGTTCGCATGACTGGGGATGTTCTGTGGTTGTTTCCAGCGTACGCGTTCGCTCAAATTGTAACGATGATCACACACTATCACCCGGGCCAATCCGTGGTGCCGATGGCTGTCGTGTTGGGACTGTGGGTGGTGGCTGTCATCGGTCGAAATGTCTGCCATTACGTTGGGAAACGGTATGGGTTTTGGGTGGCCGAGCGCGTGTCGGTTGATTGTACACTGGAGGCGGTGACTCACTTGTTTCGCCTCGACATGGGGTGGCATGAGCTCGAAAATGCCGGCAACAAGGTGAAGCGAATTCAAAACGCCAGTGATGGCTTCAATCGCCTGATTCGAATTTGGTTTATGAATATTATTCAAATCATTGTCCATCTCGTGGCGATTCAGGTGGTGATTGCTCAGTTTGATCACCGGATTGTGGCCTGTGTTGTGCTATTTCTGATGAGCTATTTTGCACTTTCCTTGTACCTAACGCGGCAGGCTAGTGCGGCCGCACGAGTGGTGAATGACTACGAGGAACAGCTCAGCGGCATCGTATTTGAGTCGATCAACACGATTCGGACGGTCAAAGCGATGGGGATTACCTCTCGGTTTTTGGATCGGCTTTGGAATGGATCCGAGGCGGTATTGAATCGGATTGCCATCCGAATTTATCGGTATCAATCGCGTAATATGGTACTGGCGATCTGGGAAGGCGTGGCCCGTGTGGCAATGGTGGGGTGGATAATTTATGGGATTTTTATTGGCCGGTATGAGCTGGCATTTCTCATTTTATTCAATAGCTACTTTTCGGATTTACGAACAGCCATCGATGAGTTGTCGTCGGTATCAATGGATGTGATGGTCGCGCAGTTCAGCATCTCACGATTACGGGACCTGTTACGGACCCCAATCGTGATTGAAAATGACACGGATAAACGTGCCTTCCCGAGCCAGTGGCAGCGCCTGACCCTGACCCACCTGTCATTTGCCTATGCGGAGGTCCCCGTCCTCCATGACATATCGCTCACGATTCATCGTGGCGAGAAGGTTGGGATTGTTGGGTTGTCGGGTGCCGGAAAATCGACTCTCTTCAAATTGTTACTCAAAGAACGCGAGGGATTTAGCGGCGATATTCAATTTGATGATGTATCGATCACGGATATCAAGTCCTCGGATTATTTTAACCATGTGTCGGTGGTATTACAGGACACGGAAGTATTCAATGTGTCTTTGAGGGATAATATTATGATCGCCACCTCAGGCGATAACAGCACCGACCCGTCGTTGGATAGTGTCATCGATACGGCCAACCTGAGAGATCTAGTGGCCAAATTACCGGATGGCCTCGACACCATGATTGGTGAGAAAGGGGTAAAGCTATCGGGAGGGGAGCGTCAGCGGTTGGGAATTGCGCGTGCGATCGCACGGCGTCCCGATATCATATTAATGGACGAAGCGACGTCTCATCTGGATGTCGAATCCGAAGAAAAAATTCAAGAGTCATTGCATCGATTTTTGGGTGGCGTCACGGCGATTGTCATTGCCCATCGGCTCAGTACGATTGCCGAAATGGACCGCATTGTTGTCTTGGATGGGGGGCGCGTGATCGAAATAGGTTCCCTCCATCAGTTACTTGAGCGGCGGGGACGGTTTTGGGAGTTTTGGAACTTGGCCGACAAACGGGGCGAAGCGATATTGCCGTCGGAATCCAACCCGTCGTAGCGGGATTATCCCATCCCATGCGGTGCCGTCATCGCGTCATGACACAGGGTGTGAAAAATCGCTGCAATCGACCGTTTGGGATTTTTGCTGCGCCGGGAGATACGAATGGTGCGAGCGGGGGTGGGGGCGGCCAACGGACGGATGGCGGTCTGGGTATTGGCTGGCAGAAATCGAATGGCCATTTCGGGAATTAACGTGGTTCCGATACCGTTTTGGATTAAATGCATCAAGGTTTCCAGGCTACCACCTCGAAATTGAACATTAGGCAGTCCCTGTTGGCCGATATCGAGGTGGCACATGTCGATCACTTGGTCCCGAAAACAATGCCCGTCGTCTAATAGCCACAGCGGTACGGTGTGGAGGAGATCCGGGGTCACGGTCGAATGGCTCAAAATGTCCGGGTCTGAGCTTACAACCCAAAATGGATCGGATCCGACGGGATCCTGGTGCAGTCGATGGTCATCGTGTTCGGTCGCTAGGATGGCGGCATCGAGACGATGGCTATCCATCATCTCAAGGAGAGTGTGCGTCTTCTCAATCGATACGGTGAGTTGAATGTGTGGATATGTCTTAGAAAAGGTGGGCAGAATCATCGGTAATAAGTACGGCGCAATTGTAGGAATGGTGCCCAGGTGAAACGTCCCACTTAATGGCGTTTGCCGGGCCGTGGCAGTGACAAATTGCTGATAGTCGTCCATCAACACCATGGCATGGTCGATAATGGGTTGCCCGGCTTCCGTGACGGTCACAGGCTTTGTACTCCGATCGAATAGGGTCACACCGAAATGGATCTCGGCTTTTTGAATTTGCGAGGACAAGGACGGTTGGCTGATATGGCATTCCCGAGCCGCTTTCCCGAAATGCCCGGTACGTGCCACCGCGAGTATATATTCCACTTGACTCATCGAAATCATGATAGGTTTGTCGGATTGTAAAAAATTTATGATAGTTTAAAACTATTATATGATAGTGTTTTTGAATTGGAAATAGGCGTGATGTTCCGAGACAATGGCGCCATCAAAT
Organism: bacterium; assembly: GCA_010028705.1. Classification (GTDB taxonomy): domain Bacteria; phylum Margulisbacteria; class Marinamargulisbacteria; order SXXA01; family SXXA01; genus RHAI01. Next base: position 9,823 of record RHAI01000001.1, on the reverse strand, counting down.
TTTTTAAGGAGATGTTCAATGACCGTAACAATTAATTCTAAACTCCCCGAATTCACAGCAAAAGCGTACCACGCCAATACATTTATCGATGTCAGTTCAAATGATTTTTCCGGAAAATGGGTGGTGTTCTTTTTCTATCCGGCGGATTTTACGTTTGTGTGTCCCACCGAATTGGCTGACGTTGCCGAAAAATATCCCCAACTTCAATCGATGGGCGTTGAAGTGGTGTCCGTGAGCACCGATACCCATTTTACCCACAAGGCATGGCATGATGCCTCTGACACGATTAAAACTATCACATTCCCAATGTTAGCGGATCCGACCGCACGGATATCTCGTGCCTTTGGGGTCTATAACGAAGAGGATGGGATTGCGCGACGTGGGACGTTTATCGTGGCGCCCGACGGGTCCATTAAGTCGATTGAAGTAACAGATAATGGGATCGGTCGTAACGCCGACGAGCTACTTCGCAAAGTCCAAGCGGCACAATACATCGCGAAACACCCAAAAGAGGTATGTCCAGCCAAATGGAATCCCGGTGAATCGACGTTGGAACCTAGCTTAGATTTAGTCGGTAAACTGTAATCTGCGCTCTGGGATTCCCGAGTCACCATTAGGAGGTTGGACACGATGAACGATTCAATAAAAGCTCAGCTCAAAACGGTGTTAGGTGTGTTGACATCGACGGTTGTGTGTCAGGTGAATCCGACCTCCCATCCGGATGGTCCGGCATTGATGGCCTTGCTGAGTGATATTGCGTCGGTTGCACCTCATGTTCAGGTTATTGAACGAGGGGAGATGGCGCCGGTACCTCAGTTGCACATTCATACGGTTCACGGTCCCACGGGTATTCGCTTTACCGGAATCCCGACGGGACATGAATTTACATCGCTAATCGTTGCCCTACTGAATAGTGATGGTAAAGGCAAATTGCCAGATGATGGGATTCAGCGTCGTATCCGACACCTTCGGGGGCCGATCCGACTCAAAACATTTATCTCTCTCACGTGCGAAAATTGTCCGGATGTTGTTCAGGCACTCAATCAAATGGCGTTAATTCATCCTGATTTTGAGCATGAAATGGTCGATGGGGCCTATGTGCCAGACCAGATTACTGCGTTGGGTATCCAGGGGGTCCCCAGTGTGATGTCCGGAACGCATCTGGTGAGTTCGGGGCGAGCTAATTTAATGGAGCTGATCGAGGCCATTTCGGCGCATGTGGGGTCGGATGAGTCGGCGGATAACAGTCCCCAAGAATTACCGGAAGTGGATGTGGCCATCATCGGCGGCGGGCCGTCTGGAATCAGTTCTGCAATTTACACCGCCCGTAAGGGATTGCGAACGGCAATTGTGGCCGACCGAATTGGGGGGCAGTTAAATGATACAAAGGGAATCGAGAACTTTATTTCGATTCCCTATACCGAGGGATCGGATTTAGCGGCTAATTTGCGGCGCCATGCTACGGAGAATGGCATCGACTGCTACGAAAACCGGCGAGTCGTCGGAATTGATACCGGTATGATAAAAACTCTGCATTTATCGAGTGGGGAATCACTGCGTGCGAGATCGATTATTGTCGCGACGGGAGCTCAGTGGCGTAAGCTGGGTGTGCCCGGGGAGGCGGAGTACATTGGCCGAGGCGTCGCCTATTGCCCGCACTGTGACGGTCCCTTCTACAAGGGGAAATCGGTGGCGGTGGTGGGTGGGGGTAATTCAGGTATTGAGGCGGCGATTGATTTGGCGGGTATTGCCCAGTCAGTCGTGGTTGTCGAATTTGCTCCACAGCTGAAGGCTGACCAAATTTTGGTGGATAAAGCGATAGGATTACCCAATGTTTCTATTGTGACCCATGCGGCTCCCGTCGAAGTGGTAGGTAACGGTCAAAAAGTAGTCGGTTTGTCGGTTGAAAATCGATCGACCGGAGAGCGTCAGATTCTCGATGTTGAGGGTGTTTTTGTCCAAATCGGGTTGGTTCCAAACAGCCAGTTTGTATGTGGCGTTGTGGATTGTAATGCGTCGGGAGAAATCATTGTGGACTCAAAATGTAAAACCAGCTCCGACGGGATTTACGCCGCTGGTGACGTGACGACGGTGCCGTTTAAACAAATCGTCATTGCGGTGGGTGAAGGTGCGAAGGCCGGCTTGTCATTGTTTGAGGAATCAATAGTCAAAAATACCAAGTAAAGTTGACGGTTCGACCATCGATCCCTATAATCCCCCGTTTTACAACTTTAAGGGGTTATAGTGACTCGTTTACCATTTCAAATCGCGATTCTGTTGATGATGCTAGGCGCAGTGTACGCTCGGCCGAGTCTTGCATTGACCAACAATCGTCCGGACATTCCAAACGAGTATCAGATCCGTCGCGATACCGCTACTCCGACCCGTGTTCAGTTGGTCGGCGGTGGGGCGAATCCGATTCGGACCACAACCGCTAATAAAGAGAGTTCGGCCAACCGAGGGGTAGGGTCTGATTTTAAGGCATCGGGTAGTGACTCCGTTCCATTGGCGTTGGATATAAACCCTCCCGGCATCCGAGGGGTAATGTCAGCGGGCCAATGGGTGAGCACGGGCGATTCTATTGGGGTATCAACGGTGTTTGAGGCGGGCTTTTTTGATATCGATTCGACGATATCGAGTTGGAATATTTCACTCAATGACGCCTCCAACCAGACCCTTGTATCTGAAAATCGCCAGGGTGAGACTCAGTCCTCGGTTACGGCGTCGATGCGAGTCACGTCTCCATTGCCGAATGGAATCTACTCGTTGCGGCTTGAGGTGTGGGATTCTGGAGGGAACTATAGTGCCAGTACGATTTCTAATTTACGCGCTGAATCCGCACTTCGACTATCTGGATTAATCAGTGGGCCCAATCCGTTAAACCCGAATCAGTCGACGGCGGTCATCGAGTATCAATTATCGCGTGCGGCGGATATCGATATCAAAATTGTTGCCATGAATGGCCGTATGATTTGGACCGATTTCGTACCTGCTGGGCGTGACGGTGCGTCGCCCGGATTTAATCGGGTCTCATGGAATGGTCGTGATGGGACTGGCGAGATGGTCGCCAATGGACCCTATCTCATTGTTGTAACCGCCAGATCGGGCAGTGATCGCGTTTCGGGGCGAAATCGCCTGCTAGTGATCAAATAGCGTCCGGTGAATTATTGGATGGGAAGGGATCGAATACTGTGACAATCATTGATAAACGCCACATCTCGCGACTGATGGGAATGGTCATGATTATTGGATGCGTGGGTCTATGGTCGGTAGGTGGCTATGCCGCAACAGGTGCGGCGGTATTTATGGAAAATATGGGCCAAGCTCATTTGACGGGATTGGGTGGGATTACTACTGAGCAGGGATTTGATGCGGTATGTGGCAATCCCGCCGGGCTTGCCGCTGATCAAGGCCTTATCATTGGGGGAACCGCTTATCATTATTTGGAGTCTGATTACACCGAAGCCCAAGTAGCGTGGATGACATCGACACTGGGAGTTGGTATCGGGATGATCAATACCCAACTGATTTCGCCTCAAACGGCCCAGTCTGTATTGGATAAACGACTCCACGAGACCGGGGATCCTCTCAGTTATTTGGGTAGGGGAATTACAATAGCCAGTGCATATCGTATCACTCCTCAAATCTCTTTAGGGGTGGCAGGTAAATGGATATATGAGACCGGCGCGGGATTTGTTGGATCGGGTGTTGGTGCGGATATTGGCCTTCAGTGGACACCGTGGCCCTGGGGCGATTTCGGAGTCGTATTTCGGAATATTATCGCTCCCCAAATGGCTTGGGATACCCCATCACGAACGATTGAGGCGGTTGATTCGGCGGTTGAATTAGGGATGCGGTATCGATGGCTTGATGATCGCTTGACGACCATTGCTGAGATCGGATATTGGCCAAAAGAAACGTTGACGCGCGCTGGTGCTGAATATTGGCTGTCTGAGTATATTCCCGTGTGGGGTAACGTCGCCAGTCGGGGATGGACCATTGGAACCGGTCTTCGTCTCGGGAACTCCGGTATCGATTTGTCATATTTTCAACCGTCGATCGATGGTATGGAACCCACGTATCGATTGGGGGTCCGAATTAAATGGTAACTAAACACACCACACAGGAGAGTCACACATGATCGAACGATTCAGTAAACAGCTATTTTCACCATCGAACGGGGACGGTCGCGGATGGCATCAGCGCATCGCTGGGCGTATCGTCCAGGTGGCGGCGGGGGTGGTGATCATGTCGGTCAGCATTGGGGCTGCGTTTGACCCGAGTGCGATCTATTACAATTCATCTAATGGCAATTTCGGGTTGGGCACCGATGTCCCACAAACCTACCTCCACCTAAAAAATACCAATCCGATTATCACACTCATGACAACATCTGCCGGACAAACAATCGACAATAATGGTACCAACAATGGATGGTTGGGGCTGATGTTTATGGCACCCTCCGCTAACGGTGGAACGGCTCAATTACGCTGGGACATCACCTATTCGGCCAGGGATCGACAATTGTACTTTTTTGATTATTTAGCAAATCGAAAAACACTGATGATTCCAGATGGCGGCACGATGCAGGTGTCGGGCGGGTTAACTGTTGTGAGCGGAAACGTGGGGATTGGGACGACGGCGCCAGACGCGATGCTTCACGCGGCTAAATATAGCCAAAATACCGAGCTTTTAGCGGCTCATTTTCAAAATCTTGGTGGCGGCAGCTCGATTGTTACGGTTAAAATTGGGGAAGGAACCCCAGAGAACCAGTATGGGGTTTTGGGCCATTACGGCGCGGATAATAGCTTTCGAATTGGTGCCGTCGGTCCGTCAGGGAATCATAACCTCCAATTTCATACCGGGAATTCATCGGGGACGCAATTAACATCTGAGCGTATGCGGATAACGTATGACGGAAAAGTTGGTATTGGTACGATGGTACCACAATCGTTATTACATTTGAGACCGGCAAATATCTACGGAATTCAAGATGGCTTGACTTTAGAGGATCCTGGAAGTGGATCTTCAGAAGGCTTAAATATTGTATTTAGTTCGTTGACGTCGCCTCGATTTGCCAGCATTCAGGGCATCAGCGAGCTGCAAGGTAACGGTGGTCGCCTTTTATTTTCAACCAATTCGTCATCATTGGTGTCGACGTTATCGCCCCGATTGACTATCACAGCGTCTGGAAATATAGGTATTGGTACCACCGCTCCGTTAGAAAAGCTGCATATCAGTGGAAATGTCCGCGTTGATGGCACGATAACCGCGCAAGATTTTTTCGTGTCGACCACCGGGTGGGCGGATTACGTGTTTGAGCCTAATTATTCGCTTCGACCGCTGTCGGAGTTGGCTGAATATGTGAAAAATAATAAACATTTGCCCGACGTTCCGTCCGAGTCGGATATTAAATCGAAGGGAATCAATGTCGCTGAAATGCAACAAATTCATATGAAAAAGATTGAAGAGTTGACCTTGTATGTGATTCAGCTGAAAAAACAGCTCAATGAGTTAAACTTCGAAATTAAGAAATTGAAGGCTCTGTCCCAATAAACAGATGACTAACTTATTAATGACATCGAGATGTTGGCTCAGTTTGTCTACCAGTGTATGCGTATCTTGTCTAGCCTTCGCGACAGTCGTGTTTTCGGCGACAGACATGGTTTCATACGGACCTGGTGTTGCCGGGTTTGAAAAAGTAAATTCTTATTCCACACGAGAGTTGAGTGCGACACACGACGATTTGGATATCGCGAGAGGACATGTCGTGCAGGCTGTAGTCGATTTGGAACTCCCTGGCAAAGGCCCGGTTGGATTAAATTTATCGCGGTTCTACAGCAGTCGAAATTATCGTTCTTCGGCCGAAATATCCGCGACAAGTAACAGGTTATGGGGAGCCTTGATAGGAAATGGTTGGAATATGAACATCGGGATGCGAGTGTATGTAGTGCGTGAATATGACTTAAAAAATTGTCGAGTTATTTTGGATTCTGGCTCCTTAGAAATCTTTGATGCGACTGGGAACGCGGGCGAAGAATATCGGACCCGGGATACCCCTAACCAAAGTCGTATCGAACTTTTCGACGCTTCGGGAATTCGCATCCAAAATCCTCAGTCTTCACGAACATCGCCGATTGCCAAGGTTGTGATGACTACCCTGGATGGCATCGTTTATTCATTTGAAAGGGAGTTTTATAATGAGGTTCACGGTTTATATGGCGAGGACTTAACCATTCGTGGGTTTTGCCTAACGTCTATTGGCGACCTGTTTGGAAATAAATCGACGATAACATATCAGGAATTTAGCCCTCCAATTCAAGATAGCAAGAGCTATTCGACCCGGTACATTATGCAGGTCCAAACGAGTAAATATGAAAGTGACAATTTGGCAGTATATCGAATACCCCACATTGTTGGGCAGACTTATAAGCGCCTCATAGACATGATTAATGCAGGGACGGCGCCGATGAATCCGGTTTATTCGATGTCGAGTCTCACTAAACGGTTACGTCCTGTGTCGATTCTTGATTCGATGGGGCGAACCATTACACTCGAATATCAAGCTGTTCCGGTTGCGACGACGATCTGCAGGGTCAGCAAAATTAATTACCCTGCGCCGAATGGCGTCACGGGTTCTGTCACATACGCCTACGATGTCAGCGGAAACTTGACGTCCGTCCAACGTAACAGCCTACCATCAACACGTTATACTTATTCTAAATACACTCCCGGGTACGCGCTTTACTATTATCCTCACGTTAAAAAATCCGGAACTAATTATGTCAAAGACCGTGATATTTATTTGGTCGATTTTCCGGATACCATTGTTTACAACGGGTATTTTACAAATGGGTGGTCCCTCAGCGGAATGGAAGCTTTGGGGTACGCGTCGAGTTCTAAATTAACCTATCTCTATGGAAGTTTGTTGGCCTCAGTTGAGACCCCGCTGGGCCTTAAAACAAACTACATTTACGGCGATACAATGAAACGAGGATCGCTTCAAACTGTTCCGACGAAAGATGCGAATTCGGTTGGTATCGATTATACCCCTCAAGTCCAGGCCGCGTCGTATCCTGTCGTCATTGAAAAACAATGGGTAACACTTACAAATGGAACCTATCGGTTTCAGTTAAGTTATCCGAAAACGGGAACGTTATTAGGCCCATTGGTTGGGTATACAGGTAAAAATATGGATCCCGGGGATTTGTCCTGGGCATTTCCTCAAGTGACGATTGATGGTCCAAGCCAGATTGAGGACGTAACGTATACTTTTCAAAATGGAGTAGAAGTTTCAAGTACACAAGGAACCCGGCAACGGTTAACGACGTGGGATTTCGCACGAATGCTCCCGACGAAAATCACTGAGAAGCGTAACGGAATTGTTGTTCAGGAAACAGAGACAACGGGATATGATCGATATCGTAACCCTCTCATCCAGATTTTAAGAAAAAGCTTAACGAATACGATTCGTCGGGAATGGACCTATGCCACAGATTCAACTTTGATCGCGAAAAACCGAGTATCGTTGGTGGGGTTATACAAAGAAATAGATCTTGCTAGTGGCGCCGGTTCGCGCAATTTATTCCGGGAATACACAGCCGACGGCTTACCCTCCGCCGAATATTGGGGCGTCAATAGCCAGGGGAAATTACTCAATCGATGGACGTATGATTTAGCCGGACGTTTGGCCAGCGTCACGACGCCGGGACCGGGTGGAAATGACCTGCTTCAATACAGCTATGTTGATCTCGGATCGATATATCGGGCGACACTAACCCGAAATGGTAAAACGGTCACTTCGGAGTTCGATAAGCCGAGTGGAGTACCGATTAAGTCGACGGATGAAAATGGTAACTCGACGGTTTACGAATGGGACTTAAATGGTCGAATTACTAAAATCGTCCCACCCATAGGTGGGCCCCAGACGATCGCATATTCGAATGATTTAAAGACAACAACCGTAACCTCATTAGGGCGGAACGTTTCCACTACACAGGACGATATGGGTCGCCTCATACTTACGGACAATCCCGACGGGGAAGAGGATGTTAAAACGACCTATTATTACGGCAATGCGATTCAAAAGACGTCGGTAAATTCGGGAAGCGGATGGGTCGATAAAACATCGGTAGAATATGATTCACAGCTGCGGCCGATTGCGATTACACAGGTAGGACAAGGCAAGTGGACGGCGCAATATGACGACTCGACATCTAAAACTCGAGTTACAGTTCAAAATCCGGCAGGGTTTAGTACTTCGATGACAAACGACGAATGGGGGCGCGCTATCGAACAAATCGACGATGTTGGCGGAGTGAATGCTAGTACGAAGTCGAACTATAACGGTTTTCTAAATCTAACAAAGTTAATCGACCCGCGAGCTAACAGCATTCAGTATGATTACGATGGGTATGGTCGATTGGCAAATGTGGGGCATTTAGGAACTGTGGCGACTCGATATTCCTATACTTACGCGATAGATGGTCAAGGATATGTTGTTCGGGTGGATGAAAAAGATCGCAATGGAAATCTGATGAGATGGATGGTGTCGGACTACGATATCGAAGGCCGCCTAAAGCAACTGACAGTCGCCACAAATAATGCGGCATCTCGTGTAGTGGAGCGGCGCACCTATGATGAGGTGGGTGCGGCGAATGGGAAAACCCGGCTGACTTCAGCGGAAAGCGAGGGGGTCAAGACTGAATATGGTTATGATCAGTTGGGGCGCGAAATAAGCCGGAAAACGATCATACCGAACCTTAAAACGTATACGATGGGGTATGGATACAATGCTGATAACGGATTGCTGGCAACAATAGAATTTCCCGACGCCAAAAAATTGGAAACCCGATATGATGTAAACCATCGACCGAGTGAAATTTTGTATCAAACAAATCGATTATTATCCTACACGTTTTATCCGAATGGTAAAACGAAAACGATCAGCTATTCCAATGGGGTACTGGTGGAATATACCTACATAAACGACGATTGGGTTTCCCAAATCAAAGTGAGTAAAGGGGGAGTGGAGATATTAAAACAGGAATATGGGTATGACACGTTGGGACGACGCACTTTGGTTCAGTATCCCGGCTATTTGGTGAGTGGGAACGCGGCTCAAGTTGCCCGAACGTACGTGTACGACAAGCGTGATGAAGTGACGAATGTCGCTATTAACGGGTCTTCCAAATACACCTATGGGTATGATTTAAATCACAATCACACTCGATGGGAGACGCCGTATGGAGTTGCATCCGGTAATATCAATACGACGGTCGATACAGCGTATGATCAAATATCCGAGATTCGGTATTCAGACGGTCGAATGATTAAGTTGGCGATGGATGCGTTTGGAAACATATCGCAAAAAGTGAAGATAGCGAGTTCCGGCGTCACCGTAGAGACGACGGACTATCGGTACACCTATCACAACCAATTAGCCGAGGTATGGAGAAATGGCGTAAAAATTCAAAGCAATCAGTACAATCAGGATCGGCAACGTGTATCGGTCGAGGATGGGGATAATGGTAAAAAATGGATATATTGGGATCCTGCTGGGCGTATCGTTGGTGAAGGGCGAGAAGGAGCCGGGGAGGTCGTGGTGAGATATGTATACGACGGCAATGAGAAAGTGGCAATGCTAAGGACCGATAGAACGACGGGGGTTGAAAGCCCGTATTATTTCATCAACGACGCGAACGGAACGCCATTAATGATCATGGACCAAACGGGAAAAGTAGTATCGAAAATTAATATGGACGACTGGGGCAATCTGAATAAAATGCGAATTGGATCACGAATGGAGATCAATTACACTGGG